>CAYFXP010000084.1:0-4373 GCA_964346935.1 uncultured Syntrophobacterales bacterium | reverse complement strand
TGGAAAACCATTCCAATCCGCCTCCTCACGTTCATGGGGTTTATGGCGTATATGTCCTCCTCTCTTAAGAACACCTCTCCCTCGACCCTTGCCCCTGGTACCAACTCGTGCATGCGGTTGAAACACCTGATGAGCGTTGTCTTTCCGCATCCAGACGGCCCCATGATGGTGGTCACCATCTTCTCAGGAATGGAGAGGTCCACATCCTTAACCACCCGGTTATTCCCGAAATAGGCGGACAGGTTCACAGTTTTCAGAACTGTACTTTCCATCTCCTCGCTATGATCCTCGTCACTAAGTTCAAAACTAGGACGAAACTTACGAGAACGCAGGAAGCGCCCCAGGCGACGGAATGCCATTCGGGATAGGGACTTGTGGCGTAATTGTAGATCAGCAAAGGCAGAGCGTTAACCGGCTTAATGACATTCACATTCATGAAAGCGTTTCCAAAGGCGGTGAAAAGCAGTGGAGCCGTTTCCCCGGCGATCCTCGCCACGCTGATCAGGATGCCGGTTACTATTCCGCTCAAGCCAGCGGGCAAAATGACCTTCAGGATAGTCCTGTAATATGGGACACCCAATGCCAAGGAAGCCTCCTTGAGCGTATCCGGGATGAGCTTGAGGGTCTCCTCTGTTGCCCTCACGATCACGGGCAGCATCATGATGCCCAGTGCAATCCCGCCCGACAACGCAGAGAATCCACCCAGCGATATTACCAGCCATAGATAGGCGATGATCCCTACTACAATGGAAGGAGTACCTTGCAGGACCTCTACGGCGAGCCTCACTAGATAGGAGAGCCTACCCACTTTCTGTTCAGAGAGATATACTCCTGCGGTAATCCCTATGGGAACAGCGGGCAGGCTGGCAATGATCACCAGCAGGAACGAGCCCACGATGGCGTTTGCTATGCCTCCCCCTGCCTCGCCCACGGGTTTGGGAAGCGCTATTAAGAACCCCCAGTTCAAGGATGCGAGGCCGTTTCTCAAAATGTAGAAGAGAATGAGAAAAAGGGGGAGCATCGACAAAAAGGAGAGAACTATCACCGTCGCCTTAAAGCCCTTGTCTTTCGCTATTCTAAACGCTATCCGTTCCCGGTCCATTCAGACCTCTACCCTTACCTTTTTGATAATGTATCTCCCGATGATATTGATTATCATCGTGACGAGGAAGAGGAGGAGACCTATCTCAATCAAGGACGAGAGGTAGAGTTTACCTGTTGCCTCGGTGAACTCATTGGCAATGACGCTGGCCATGGTATTTCCCGGGCTGAAGATGCTCCGTGGCAATAAGTTCGAATTGCCAATTACCATGGTCACCGCCATGGTTTCGCCGAGGGCCCTTCCCAGAGCAAGGAGGATGCCGGCCATAATCCCAGAGCGCGCATAGGGCAACATTACCTTCGTTATGACCTCCTGTCTCGTTGCCCCGAGAGAATATGCTGCTTCTTTGATATCCGAAGGAACGAGGGAGATAACCTCCCTACTAATGGAGGCGGCATAAGGGACAATCATCACTGCAAGGATTAGCGAGGCAGTAAAGATCCCCACGCCATAGGGAACGATACCCAGCTTCATCTCAAACTTCCTGACAATGGGCACCAAGACAAACAGCCCCCAAAACCCATAGATGACCGAGGGGATTCCGGCTAGCAGGTCGGTCATGTTTTTGAGAAAGGAAGCAAGTAGCCCTTTCCTAAAATACTCGCCGAGGAAGATAGAAATGGCCAATGAGAAAGGCAGACAGATAAGCAGGGAGAGAAAAGATGTTAAGAGTGTTCCCACCAGAAACGGCAACGCTTCGAACTCCCTGGAAACCGGATCCCATGTCTTACCCAAGAAGAAAGAGAGGCCGAAGCCCCTGAGCGAGGGAAAGGAGTGGATAAGGAGGCTTACGAATATGGCAGCGAGCAAAACCACAATCGCCATGGCAGAGAGAATAAGCGATTTTTGAAAGATAGGCTCTGCTCGTTGGCCAGGAACCCGTGGTGCTGCCGCAGCTGCCTTATTTTTGGATCGGATTCCCATTGTACGTGATCGACCTGATGATCTTCTCCGCCTTCTTTACAGCGTCTGCCGAAAGTGGTGCATAGTGTAATGGCTCCGCGTATTTCTGTCCTTCATGGGCCATCCACCGGAGAAGCTTTACCAGCTCGTCCGCCTTCTCTATAGACCTTTTCTTGTAGGCTTGTTCCCGGTAGGCTAATATCCAGGTAAAGCTGCTGATGGGGTACCCCTCGGGAGCATCCGTATTCGTGAGGGATACCCTCGTGTCTTCCGGTAAAGGGACAGTGGCCGCAAAACTCGTAGACGCGATGCCCGGTTGCACAAATCTCCCCTTCTTGTTCCGTATGGAAGCTACAGGCATTAAGTTCTGGAGGGCATATACAAGCTCTATATACCCAAAACCACCTGGCAACTGCTTGATAAGGCCTGCAACCCCCGGGTTTCCCTTTGCCCCCAAGCCCGCGGGCCAGTTGACAGCCTTCCCCCTGCCGACTTTCCCTTGCCATTCGCTGCTGACCTTGCTTAGGTAGTCAGTAAATACAAAGGTAGTACCGCTTCCGTCTGATCTATGGACAACGGCTATCGGCATGTCGGGAAGTTTTGCTTCGGAATTAACCTCTGCGATTCTTTTATTACCCCACTTGACGATCTTACCCAAAAAGATATCCGCAATCAAATCGGGGGTAAATTTGAGTTTAGGGTTCCCGGGCAAATAATATGTGAGAACCACCGCCCCAACGCAAGTGGGTATGTGGAGGATCTTTGCCGGCGCTTTCCGCAGCTCCTCATCATTCATAAAGGCATCTGAACCACCGAAGTCAACCGTCATGTTGATGAGCTGCCTGATTCCCCCGCCCGAGCCTATCGCCTGATAGTTTACCTTTACGCCCGTCGCCCTCCAGTACTCATAGAACATCTTTGAATAGAGGGGATATGGAAACGTTGCCCCAGCTCCGAGCAATTCCACCCCCTTCGCCCGTGGTAAAGCGGGGAAAAATAGGACCGTGAAAGCTAAGAAAGTAGCGAAGCCCCTGGTTGTGAAGAGAAACCACTCCTCTTTGCTTAGCCAGTTCATTACCGCCCCTCTCTATACCTGCGAGCACTCATTACGCCATCATAGCAGAGTCAACAAATCTGTCAATTATTCCCAGCTCCCTCCTTATGAATAAGGGTGGATATATGCCCCAATATAGGGGTAAAAGAGAGCAAGGAAATAGACTGGGAATGAGTAGAACATTCTTTTTTGGCTTTTGGCTGAATTCCTTGAATTTGGGAGAAAATAAGAGTTATTCAAAGCGAATTTAAGATTCGATGCGATTTTCAAGTTAAAGATCGCCTTATACGGTTTTATACGATTTAACTAATTGATTTTATTAAGAAAAAATAGCTAAGGACTTAAAGGTCAACGAAAATCCGTGGTGATCAACGGAGATAACGTTTTTATTTCAGATTGATATATAATAAAATATTATTTCATTAATTCCCGAAATCAAACTTCTTCATGCTTGGACCAAGATTATGCACCTCTTGCCCCTGAGAAGAAGTCATGTAAGATATCCGGCTAATAAGGTCATCTCGTATTCTCACCGGGATAAACGGTTGCTGACGGTGACGCTGAATCTGGGATTGGGGGGCATGAAGATCAAGACTCACTACCATCTTTGCCCAGGTGAATTCGTGGATTTCACTCTTGTCCTGGGAGATGTTTCCATCGGACTCAAGGGACGGACGGTGTATAGCCATGCGCTCCCTAACAAGCAGAAGGCCTCGGGGATCGAGTTCATGAACTTGTCGGAGCAGGATCGGAACATATTGCACGATTACCTTATTACTCTGGAACAATGGCCAAAGAAACGAGGCATGCGCTATGCGGCCAAGAGGAAATCTCCCCGAACGACCGTGCTGCCGGGAACGGGAAAGAGAAGGTAAACCCAGTTTCCTCGTGATTGAGAAAGAAATTATCAGAGAGCCGGCGTATCTCACCCCTACCCTTGGCCTCACCGGGAGAAGGCACGTGGAGATTGGGAAGATATTAACCGGCACACTGTTCGATATTCTCCCTGAGAAGATCAGGCAAACCGACAAAGGAAGGGAATATTTCGAGGAGCGAATGCTGAGGGGTTGGTTTCCGGACCTGACCGAGAATGAAAAAGTTCTCGTCATTTCGTTGAGCAAGGCGGTCCTGGATAGGGCATTGTCATACTGACGTATCTTTTCTTGTGACGACTTGGAATTCCAGATTAGACTGAGGCTAAGGGGAGAGGAAATGGGCTTCGTCCCTTGATGTGTCTGAGACCAAGGATAATTTCGTCGTCAAGGCCGAGGTTCCAGGGATAGATGCCAAGGATATCAACATCTCTTTAACGGG
>CAYFXP010000083.1:0-6165 GCA_964346935.1 uncultured Syntrophobacterales bacterium | reverse complement strand
CCCTTTTTCCGCCAATCCGAATACGAATGTGGCCCAGCAGCCCTCGCCAGCGTTCTCAATTACTATGGATACAGAGTAACGCCGGAGGAGATCGCAAAGGCGATCTACCGAAAACGGTTAAGGGGAACCCTGAGCATGGATTTGCTGCTGTTTGCCCAAGGTATGGGGGCATTTGTCAGGGCATACAGGGGGGACTTAACGGATGTAAAGGACCAGATCTCTAAGGATCGTCCGCTCATTGTCTTCCAGGATGTGGGATACCCCCTCCTTCCGATACGGCACTTCTCAGTAGTTATCGGGTATGACGAAACCAAGGGTATCCTTATCCTCCATTCGGGAAAGCGGGCCAACAAAGCTATCTCCTACAAGGGTTTTTTGCGTTCATGGGCAAAGATGGACAATTGGACGCTCCTCATCCTTCCCAACCGAGAAGCTGGAAGTTAGTTCGATTCTCCGTTCTCATGATACTCATCCTTTTTTTCCTGATCGTTGCTGGGTGCGGTCGCGCTCGCCTTACGAACCGCCGCGCTCATCCAGTGTCGGCACTGGAGCATGTGGCCCTCGGGTCCATCTACGAGAAGAGGAGGGAAAAGGATCTGGCCCTTCGGGAGTACGAAGCGGCATTGGAGCGGAATTCACGTTTCCTTCCAGCCATGACCCGCCTGGCGGAACTATCCTACCGAATGGGCCACTATGGAAAAGCGGAGAAGTACTACCGGAAAGCCATCAAACTGGCACCACGAAACGGGGACCTTTATAACAACCTCTGTTGGGTCTACCTTTCGCAGGGGAAGAAGCTCAAAAAGGCGGAAAGCCTGATCATGGTTGCGATGGAAGTGAACCCGGAACACGAGGGATATTACCTCGATACCCTAGGAGCCATATATCTCCAACAGCACCGGTACCGACAGGCTATCGAGGTGCTGGAGGCGGCCGCCTCCTCTTTCGATGAAACGCAGCCCGAGCTTCTCGGCCAAGTATATGGGCATTTGGGCCTCGCTTACGAGGGTATCGGCGAACGCTCAAAGGCGGAAG
Organism: uncultured Syntrophobacterales bacterium; assembly: GCA_964346935.1. Taxonomy (GTDB): domain Bacteria; phylum Desulfobacterota; class BSN033; order WVXP01. The sequence goes on along the minus strand of CAYFXP010000083.1, from coordinate 5,130 downwards.
AGGTCCTTAAAAAGGCACGAGATCTTCTTGATCGTTAAAATCCCAAGGGCCCGGCACTCCTTCGATCATCTCATGTTCAGTCGAGAAGGACTCCTCCTTCGATATTCCCTCATATCCTTGTTCCCTCCTTTGCGGATGTTACTCCTCGAAAAGGGGGGCGATCCTGAATTGACTGACGTCAACCAATCCTCGATCGGTGAGCCTGAGTTCGGGGATCACGGGAAGGGAGAGGAACGAGAGGGCCATAAAGGGGTCTTCCAGCTTACCTCCCATATCGCGGGCCAATTTTCTCATGAACTTCAGTTGTTCCACGACGTGCCCGATGTCTCTATCGGACATGAGGCCGGCAATGGGGAGGTCCAGAGCTCCCACCACCTCTCCGCTTCGGGCGATCACAAGGCCACCTCCCATCTCGGCTATTTGGAATGCGGCCCTTGCCATATCGACATCGTTATCCCCGACGACGACAATATTGTGAGCATCATGAGCCACTGAGGAGCCTACGGCACCCCCTTTGATCCCAAAACCCCTCACGAAGCCCAGCCCGATGTTCCCCGAAGCAGTATGCCTCTCGAAAACGGCCACCTTGAGTATGTCCCGCTTCGGATCCGCTTCCGCTCTCCCATCCCGTATGGTTACCCGGTCGACGACAGCCCTCGTTACGAGCTGCCCGGGGATGATCTCGATGATCCTGGCAAGCCGTCCTTGGGCCTTTATGGCTATCGCTTCAGGGTTGATGGGCCTTACCTTCATGGTATTTCTCATCTCAACCCGTTTGGGGGATATAATTCCCGGCAAAACCTCCCCTCCCCGGGCTACCAACCTCCCGGCTTTGATAACGCCATGCACGACGAACGAGTTTAAATCATCGAGGACGACGAGGTCCGCGCTAAAGCCGGGCGCGACTGCCCCCACGTTCCGTAGCCCATAAACCTCAGCCACGTTAATGGTAGCCATCTGAATGGCCGTAATGGGCCTCAACCCCAACCTCACGGATTTCCGGAGGATGAAATCAAGATGCCCCTCCTCAACGAGGTCGTCGGGGTGCCTATCGTCCGATGCGAAGAGAAATCTTCGGGCATTCCCCGGCGTCACCAGGGGAATGAGCTCCTCCAGGTTCTCAGCCACGGACCCTTCCCTCATCAGAATCACCATCCCATTGCGGAGCTTTTCCCTCGCCTCCTCTCGGCTCGTGCATTCGTGGTCCGATCGAATCCCGGCGGTAATATAAGCAGCCAGATCCTTCCCCCCGAGGCCAGGCCCATGGCCGTTAATGGGCTTACCCCTAGCCATCTCAATTTTTCTCAGTAGATCGGGCATACACCCAATCACGCCCGGGAAATTCATCACCTCTCCCAAACCCAGCACCCACTCCTTTTCCCGCAGTCCTTCTAAATCCCGGGCATCGAGCCGCGCGCCAGATGTCTCCATCTCCGTTGCCGGAACACAGGAGGGCAGCATAATGTATGTAGTGAGGGGGATACCCTCCGCCATTCCGGCCATGAGGGTTATGCCCTTCACGCCCATCACATTTGCGATCTCATGGGGATCGATGATGACGGAAGTCGTGCCCCGAGGGACCACTGCCCTTGCATATTGCGGGAGGGTCACCATGCTGCTTTCGATGTGTACATGAGCGTCCGTAAATCCTGGACAGAGGAATTTTCCCCCCACGTCCATCTCTTCTTCTGCCTCATAGCGACCAATACCCACGATGGTGTCCCCGTATACGGCAACGTCGGCGGGATAGATCTCCCCGGAAATGACGTTGACCAGTTTTCCATTTTTTAAGAGCAGGCTCACCCTCCTGTCCCCTCGGGCGGCACTGATTTTGTCTTCCAAGCTGCTCATCCATCCCCCCCTGTCAACCTCAGTGCGGGTTCGACCTATTCCTCCCCGCAATGAAATGAGATGCCATTTTCCCCGAAAAAGCATCAAAGGAATTTTGCTCATTTCCCGGAGCGAAATACAAAGCGAGCAATTTCGGCCCTTCGAACCCAAAGGGTGAGGTTGGCCACGAAGGAGGGCGTAGTTCCATTACCGCCAATGGGCTTCAGAAGGACCAAAAGTCTTCTCAATAGTCGAACGGGAATGTGGAAAACACCGCGTAAAAATTAACGTGAAAACCCCTTTCCTTCATTCCGACGCACGTCTCATCCCTCGGGATTCCTCGCAGGGCCAATGGCTTTCTCGGGTTGCGAGGGGGCGTTTCGGACCCCGGTAAATATCTTGAGCCTGTCCCCGGGATAAATCCTGCTGGCGTTTTGGATTCCGTTCCAACGGCAGAGGCTTTCCAAGGCAACCCCCTTAGAACGCGAGATCTCCCAGAGGGTATCTCCCTTCCTAACGATATAGAAAAGGGGCTCCCCTTCATGGTCGGGGAGATTCCTCCCCCGACTCAACCTCCTCGTTACCCTTCCCCTCCCGAATCCCTTACTTCCCCTCAGGGGGATGATGAGAGACTGACCGGCCTTGATTCGGTGCTTACTTCTAATACGGTTCATTCTCATGATAGCCCCAATATCCGTTCGATATCTGCAGGCAATGTGAGAAAGGGTCTCCCCGGAACGTACCACATGCCTCCGGAAGGTTATCCTCTCCGATGGCCGAATTTCGGAGAAGTTCCTCAAGAATATCTCCTTTTTCCCATAGGGAAGTTTCAGCTCGTAACCGGAGTAACCGGGCGGGGTGCACCACCTCCTCAACTCCGGGTTGAGGCTCTTCAATTCCTCATAGGTCGACTCCGATGCCTTGGCAATCACCCGCAAATCCGTGGCGTCGGGCAACTTTACCGTTTCAAAGCAAATGGGCTCTATATACGAAATGTCCGAAAACCCGTAGGACTCCGGATTTTTGGCGATGAGGGCGGCGGCTATTATTTTGGGGATGAAGTTCTTCGTCTCCCTTTTCAAATACGGATACTTGGTCAATTCCCAGAAATCCTCCGTTTTATACCTCTTGATGGCCCTCGAGATCTTACCCGCCCCCGCGTTGTAGCCAGCTGCCGCCAGGTACCAACATTCAAACTGATCGTAGAGATCCTTCAGGTATCGAGCGGCAGCAATTGTGGATTTCACGGGGTCCCTCCGCTCATCGATCCACCAATCCACCCTGAGCCCATACCGCTTGCCCGTATGGTACCTGAATTGCCACAGGCCCATGGCCTTTCGCCTCGAATAAGCACGGGGATTATACCCGCTTTCGATTAACGCCAGGTAGACTAGGTCTTCGGGCAGCCCCTTCTCCCTTAAGAGCTGTTTCATCAGGGGGATATACTTTCTCGATCGGGCGAGCCAGCGACTGAAGACCTTCCTCCCCCTGGTCTGGTAGTACCGAGTCCACTGTTCTACTTTGCCGTTGATGGTGATTGGGATGTCGAACGCGGGCTCATCAGCAATCGTTTCTTCCTCGAATGCCGCGAGATCTTGCAAGCCCGCCTCCATTTCCTCCAAAAATGCCTCCTCATCCTCAAGGAGGAAGCCGGTTGATCGCAGGGCATCACTATCTCCTCGATCCGGCTCCCGCTCCGTGGAGGGCAGATCCGGCTCACTGAAAGTATGCATTTGGTCAGCCAAGGGTTGAACGGGAATCCCCCCTATGAGCCTCTGCCTCCCCCCTTCCCTTCCCTCATGGCTCTTATCAGAAGGAAAAAGAACACCTGTCCCCGGGATTTCCGCCTCCTCATTGAGAGCTATGCTGGAGACTTCCCCAGGGCCGGAAGAAGTCTCCATCGACGGTGATGGAGGTTGCCCTGTGAGTTCATAATCCACGGCATCCACGGCTTTCTTGGGAAGATGAACGATGTGTGAACAGCTCGTCAAAAAGAAAACTATTCCCCCTACTACGACGAAAATCCTCATTCCACCACTCCTTTCCGACCGGATGTCTTTGTTGGGGATTGCAATTTCGGGGCCATATTTTTCAAACCTTTATAGGACCTCCCTCGCTTTGTCAACGGGAATATTCGAGAAGCATGCAAGACACAATCCCTTTTCTATCCACTTTTGTGCTGCCACCATATCCATCTTCCGCTTTGCGGGAGTTTGCTGATTTTGGTTGCCAGGATTTCCCTAACCTTTTGATTTCATAAGATATTCTGGTTTTCTCGAGGGAACACCGTTGTCCCTTCGCTCAGAGTTCGTGTTGGGTGTCCGTGCTCGTTGTCCGGGTGTTTCGTATCCTTTATCAGTTATTTGGCATTTGTCATTTGACATTTCGCCTTCCGGCTCTCCGCTCTGGCCTCAAACGTCTTTCGCCTTTCCGACTGCAACACCGCATGACTGCAGCACCGCAGCACTGAATAATGTTCGCTCCGGGGAACCCAGCCAACAACCCGTTCTCAAATGGTAGCTTGGATGGGTACCCCACTTCTCCAGCAGATTTCGCTCATGAACAAAGCTGTTTTCGAGAAAATTGAGGAAACTCCGGTCTGCTTTGCGGTTGACGAATCCTCATGGTTTTGATATTTTAAAATGTTTTTGATGAAATTCCTTACGTAATTTCGAGCCGTGTAACCTTTTCCCTAGAGATCTCACGATAACGCCATCAAGGGAGTTCTGCTACTTTCTCCTTGAAGCGATTCATAATCTATGTGTACACCAAACTTATGTTTAAGTGGGCCACCATTTTTTGCCACATCCTGTTAGCCCTTTTCATGGCCACAGGTTCCTCTGCTCAGCCGAAGGTTATTGCCACCAGAGTTTTTCTGTCAAAGAAGAGCGTCCTCCCGGGCCAAGAGATACGGGTTGCCTTCCAACTGGATATTAAGAAGGACTGGCACATTAACGCCCATAAACCCCTTGAGGCTTCTCTCGTTCCAACAGAGGTCATTCTGGAGAGTGACCCCCAGTTCACATTGAAAAAGATCCACTACCCGAAGCCCAAACGCAAAACCTTTCAGTTTATCGAGGGAGAACTTGCAGTATACGAGGGCACAGTGCGTATCTTTCTGGATCTCGCCGTCTCCCCTGAAGCGGTTCCCGGTGAGGGCTGGATTTCGGGGAAAGTCAAATACCAGGCCTGTGATTACCGCAGTTGTCTTCTTCCCTCGGAGGAATCCTTCTCGATTTCGATCCCCCTCACCAAGGATCCAGGGGAGGCATACCCGACCCACACGGAAATCTTCCAGCC
>CAYFXP010000082.1:0-8455 GCA_964346935.1 uncultured Syntrophobacterales bacterium | reverse complement strand
CGGTGAACGCGAGAGGGCAAATCCTGGCGCTAACCTCGAGTAAAGGGGGGGTCGGAAAGACCCATCTCGCCATCAGCCTCTCGGCCGCTCTGGCGAAGAGAGGCGCTCGTGTTCTCCTGATTGACGCGGATCTGGGCAATGGAATCATTTCAGATCGGCTCGGCCTGGAACCAAAGTGCAATCTAGCTCATTTCTTTTTAAAGAAAATGGTCCTGGAAGATCTCTTTTAGGATACTCCCTTTGGTTTTGGCCTGATCGGTGGAGAACGGGGAAATCTCGCCCTGTCGAACCTCAACTATATGCAGCAGATGAAGGTTTTGAGAAATTTCATCGGGGTCAGCAGGAAGTTCGATTTTGTCGTGCTCGATCTGGCCTCAGGCATTAAGCGTCAGGCCATCGATTTCGCCCTGTTGGCGGATAGAACCATCGTTGTGACATCTCCGGTTGATTTGATGAGTGCTTATGGGTCGGTACGAGGTTGTTTCTCAAGGTTCATCCAACTAGAAGCCACGCTGTTTCAGAGAATCGACGGCTACATGGCCCGACGATTCTTTCGGCCCCTTATCCTGATGAACCACGTCAAAAATCTCTACCAGGGGAAAGCCGCCTTTGAGGCACTTAGCAGTGCTGTGGAGAAAAAACTCGGTAATACGGCCGGTTCCTTCGGAATCAAAATGGGTCACTTGGGGTCGGTCTTTCACGATCCCGGCCTTTTTCTGAAATCCGAGGAGGGTAAGTGCCCAGTGTCCTTGGTATCGGCCTATTCAAAGGTAGCCATTTGCGTAGATGCAATGACTACGGTCATTTGTGGCCGTTCTCCATTTAGGGGCTTCTATGAAGAGGACCGCCTGCGTTACATCATCCAAGTCTTAATGGAACAGGGACAGAGATTAAGAAAAGGGCTGACCCCGAAGGTCGCAAAGATATCCCCCCTAAGAATTCCCTTTCACCATTGAAGTCAGCCGTTTTCCCGCTGAGAAGCCTACCTCTGAAACATTGGGAAAGCGAGGGCTGAGCGCAAAATTAAACTCCTCGGAATTTCTACACTATATTGAGATCATACGTTTTTTTGTCACGATCTATTTGTGCTATCCACATGGAATGATGCAATGTTGGAATAGTGGGTAGTACGTATTAAAAGCGGAAAGGCGGTGCTTTTGGTTCAGAAGCCCTTCGCTTGAGGATCACTGAGTCTATCCTGAGGGACGAAGGACCTGAGGCACAAGGCAAAGCATCTTTGGCCTTCAGCCTCAAGTCCGCCGCAGGCGGACGCTCCTCCAACCTCTATCAAGATAATACCTATCCATGAATCCATCATTCCAGTATTGCAGTATTCTAGCTGGGGTGAGGCGGCGGAGAGCGATTTTTCAAGGGGCCCAAAAGGGAAAGCGGACGAGGTAGAAACAGAAAGGGTCTGAAAGGTCATTCCTAGGACGGACAACAGCCCATTGCAAGACTCCACCCTCCTTCTAACAAATCCTTGGAAATTGTTCGCCGAGAGGCATGTCGACGATGCGAGTCCCACCGGTCGTGGTTGTCACGACAACGCGCCCCGGGTGATCCGCGACGACTTCGCCGATGATCTGGGCATCCTTGCCGTACTGATTTTCCCGCATGATTTCAAGGACCCGGGAGGCATGCTCAGGCGGTACGAAAACGATGAGTTTCCCTTCGTTGGCGAGGTACAGTGGATCCAAGCCAAGGATTTCACACGCGGATTTCACCTCTTCCTTGACTCGAATGGCTCCTTCCGTAAGCACGATGCCGACCTTCGATTGGCCAGCGATCTCATTCAAGGAGGCCGCAACGCCGCCACGGGTAGGATCCCGCATGGCATGAATCTCCCGAGTTATCTCGATGATCTCCTGAACCATTTGGTTGAGGGGAACGCAGTCGCTTCTCAGATCCGTATCAAAAGCCAATCCCTCTCGGTGAGAGAGAACGGCAATGCCGTGATCACCTATTGTCCCGCTGAGGATTACCTTGTCCAAGACCTTTGCATTGCTCCCGGAGATATCCAGGCCCTCTTGAACCAGGCCCACCCCCGTCGTGTTTATGTAGATTTTATCGCCCTTTCCCTTGGGGACAACTTTCGTATCGCCAGCTATGATGGAAACGTTGGCCTCCTCTGAGGCGCGGGCCATGGAAACCAAAACCCTCTCCAGGTCGGCCAGTTCAAATCCCTCTTCGAGGATAAAGGCCGCCGAGAGAAAAAGAGGCTTGGCACCCTGGACGGAAAGATCATTGACTGTCCCGTTAACGGCAAGCATCCCAATATCACCGCCAGGGAAAAAGGTCGGATCGACCACATAGCAATCCGTGGTCATGGCCAACCGGCCCGGCGGGAGATCCACGACCGCACTATCATCCATTTTTTCCAAAAAAGGATTGGCAAATCGCGGGAGGAAATAGCTTTGAATGAGCTCCCGGGAGGCTCGGCCTCCCCCGCCATGATCCAGTGTGACTCTTGCCCGTTTTCCCTTCAATCTCGCCTCGCTCGCTTCTCAGGTCCAATACTTATAGTAGGCTGCACAGGTGCCTTCGGAGGAAACCATACAGGCACCCACAGGGCTCTCCGGGGTACAGTCCGTTCGGAACAAGGTACAATCCGGGGGTCGTTTGAGGCCTCTGAGGATATCTCCACAAATGCACCCCGGTGGCTCTTTTCCATTTACTGGGTAAATATCGAAGCGGCGTTCGGCATCGAATTCATCGCTATGGGGAGCGACCTTCAGGCCGCTTCCGTGAAGCAATCCGAGCCCCCTCCAGATGGAATCACGCGGCTCGAAGACTTCCTCCAAAAGGGCTCTGGCCTTCGGATTTCCCTGGGGGGAAACCACTCTCCGGTACTGAACCTCGACCTTGGCATCTCCGTCCTCGATTTGCCCCACCAGAAGACCGATGGCCTGAAGGACATCGAGGGGTTCAAATCCAGCTATGACACAAGGGACATGAAAATCACTCGCTATTGGGGTATACGGTTCTGTGCCAATGATTGTGCTTACATGACCAGGGCAGATAAAGCCATTAATCTCAAGCTCCGGGGACCGAACCAGCGCCTTCAATGCCGGGGGTAAGACCTTATGCATCGACAACACGGTGAAATTACCTATTCGGGCCCCCCTGGCGCGCTGAATCACGGCTGCTATGGTCGGTGCAGTGGTCTCAAATCCGACACCGAGAAAGATCACCTGACGATTCCTGTTCTGCTGCGCCAGAATCAGAGCATCATAAGCCGAATAAACAACCCGGATGTCAGCCCCTTCCGCCCTTCGGTTCAACAGTGAAGTTTCCGATCCCGGTACCCGGAGCAGATCACCGAAAGTAGCGATGGTTATCCCTTTTTCTTGAGACAGGGCGATTGCCCGGTCGATCTCATCGATGGGAGTGACACAGACGGGACAGCCGGGTCCCGAGATAAGGGTGATGTGATCGGGAAGGAGATCCTTGATGCCGTTTCGGAAGATTGTTACCGTGTGGGTACCGCATACCTCCATCAGTTTGATAGGCTTACGAGAAATCCTCCTAATGTGGTTAACGAGGCGTTGAATACGGGTTGGATCTCGATATTCGTCAATGTACTTCATGAGCGAAATCAGTTTCGGAATCCGAAAAAAAAACACCGGCCTCCTGAAAGAGGTCGAGGGTTTCCTCGGCCTCTTTCTCATCTATTTTGTGAATGGCAAATCCGGCGTGAACTATAACATAGTCTCCGGCCTGAACATCCTCCTCCAAAACATCCAGGTAGACAAGGCGCGTCGTCCCGCTCAGAAACGCCTTTGCCACGTTCCCGTCAATCTCTAGAATTTGCATGGGAATGCCTAAACACATCTCAAGCACTCCGCCCTATTCCCGGCTATCGAGGATAGCGTTCGCCACCACGGCCTGTCCGAGGGAAATTCCCCCGTCATTACATGGTACCGAGCTGTGCGTGTAAACCTCAAACCCCAATTCCGTGAGCCTCCTCTGCAGCTCGACCACGAGAAAGACATTTTGAAAAACCCCGCCGCTCAGGACGACCCGTTTCAGCTTGCGCTGCCCCCGAAGCTTAAGGCAAACGTCCGTAAAGACCCGCACCAGGGTATTGTGAAACTTCCTGCTGATGGTTCCCCGATCCACTCCCTCAATGAGATCCGAGACCACGCCCTGAATGATGGTGGTATGGGAGATGATCAGTCCTCTCTTCTCCTCGCCGATCACGACTGAATAGTGCCCATCGCCATCGCCTATTTCCATTTCTAATTCGACGGCGGCCTGTCCCCTATACGAGGCCCGGTCTCTCAAGCCGAGCAGGGCAGAAACCCCATCAAAGAGCCGACCGCACGATGAAGTCTGAAGGGAGTTAAGGTTCTTTTCGATCATAGCCAGGATGATTGGGGCCTTCTTCGGGTCGAGGCGTCGGACAAATTCCAGGGGAAGCTCGAAAAGCCCCTTTCCAAAGGCATAATGGAGATAGGCCAAGGCCATGCGCCAGGGTTCCCTGATAGCCGCCTCTCCCCCTGGGAGGGAAACATTTTGAAAGTGCCCAACCCGCTCGAAGGAATGGAAATCGGCCAGGAGAATCTCTCCCCCCCATATCGTGCCGTCAGTTCCATAGCCGGTACCATCCATGGCAAGGCCGATCACCGGGTCCGATATGCCATGCTCCGCCATGCAACTGGCAATATGGGCGTGATGATGTTGAACCCCTATCTTTTTAGACCCCCTTTGCCTGGTTGCGTATTGGGTGCTGAAATAACCGGGGTGAAGGTCGTAGGCGATCACTTGGGGATCGATTTCGAGAACCGTCTTCAGGTGTTCGATGGTCATTTCAAAGGACTCAAAGGTCTCCAGGTTCTCAAGGTCTCCCACGTGCTGGCTGAGAAAGGCATTCCTCCCCTTTGCCAGACAGACGGTATTGGCGAGAAAGGGCCCACACGCCAGGGTCGGTCTCACGGCTCGGTCAAGGGCAATGGGTAGTGGCACATAGCCCCTGGACCGGCGAATCATTCGTGCCTTCTCGCCTAATACCCGGACGACCGAGTCGTCATTTCGGAGGTAGATATCCCGATTGTGGATGAGGAAGTAATCCGCAATGCCGGAAAGGCGCCCGAAAGCCTCCTGGTTGTCTATGGCGATGGGTTCCTCACTGATGTTGCCACTGGTCATTACCAGTGCGAGGAACCCGCCTTTGAGGATCAAGTTGTGCAGTGGAGTATAGGGAAGCATCACGCCGAAACAGCAGTTCCGGGGGGCAACCTGCGAGGCGATGGCATTCCCCTCCCTTTTTCGGAGGAGGACGATAGGGCGCTCAGAAGATTGCAAGACCTGAGCCTCCAAAGGGTTTAAGTAGGCATATTCCGAGATCTCCTCGATGTTCGGAGACATAAGGGCTAAGGGCTTTTCCTCCCGATTCTTTCGCCCCCTGAGTCGTTGGACCGCCTCTCCATTGGTTGCGTCAAGTGGAATCCACCGAGGCCTTTGATGGCGACGATTTTTCCGGACTTGAGAAGCTCACGGGTTTCCGAAACGGGATCGGCACCGTCCACGGGTTTACCGTTGTATTCATGGAGGTAAACGCTCGGCCCACAATCCCAGCAGGCGTTGGGCTGAGCATGGAACCTCCGATCCAGCGGTTCTTCATACTCATTACGACATCGTTCACACATGGAGAAGGAAGCCATGGAGGTTTTATCCCGATCGTAGGGAATATCCTTGATGATGGTGTAGCGGGGGCCGCAGTTGGTGCAATTGATAAAGGGATAGCGGTATCTTCGATCCCGAGGATCGTTCATTTCTCGCAGGCAATCATCACAGACGCTCACATCTGGTGAAACGAGGGTGGAGCGTTGGGCTTGGACCTGGCTCTTCTTGATGATAAAATCCCGGTACCGCCGAGGAGGGAGGTACTGCCATTCTACGTGAACGATCCTCGCCAAGGGCGGTTTTCGAAGGTGAATTTCCTGGAAAAAGATCTCGATTTCCTCCGTTTCTCCCTCCACCTCGATGTCTACCCCCGTGCTCGTGTTCGCGATGTACCCTCCCAACCCCTTTTTCTTGGCCAGCTGGTAGATGAAAGGGCGAAAACCCACACCCTGGACAATGCCGTTAATAGCTGCCTTCGCCCGTTGGATCATCTCATCCCGACCTTTTCCCTCAGCCAATTAAACCACAAGGGGAGACCATCCCCTGTCTTGCAGGAGATCTCGATGATCTCGAGGCGGGAGTTGATTCTCAGGGACTCCTCCCGCACCCTCTCGACATCGAAGTCCACGTAGGGGAGGAGATCCATCTTGTTGATGAGCAGCAGCCGGGATTCGTGAAAAATGAGTGGATATTTGAGGGGCTTATCGTCCCCTTCGCTTACGCTGAGGAGCATTACCTTGCAGTATTCCCCAATATCGAACTCAACCGGGCACACCAGATTCCCCACGTTTTCAACCATGAGAACATCCAGGGTGCCCAATTCAAGTTTATCTAAGGCCTGGCGAATCATATTCCCATCCAGGTGGCAGGCTCCTCCCGTGTTGATCTGCACAACGGGCACACCCGGCGATGCGATCCTCTCCGCATCTACGGTTGTCTGAATATCTCCCTCAATAACACCGAAACGGCACTGGCCCTTCAGGCCTTCAATAGTTTTTTCCAAGAGGGTCGTCTTGCCCGCCCCTGGTCCGCTCACCAGGTTTATGACGAAGACCTCGTTTTCCTCGAAGAGATGCCTGTTCTCCTCGGCGATCCGCTCGTTGGCTTCAAGCACCTTTTTGACAACCGGAATCCTCATAAATCCTCGATCTCCTTTTCCGCCGGCGCGCGATCAGTCGCCTTGGATCGCGACGATATCCAACTCCTTCCCCGAGATGATCTCCACCCGAGCCCCTCGGCACGCGGGACAATCATCCACCCAGTTCTTCAGGGTGAACTCCTGGTCACACGCTGTACAACGACCCCTCATGGGTACTTCCTCCACCTCCAGACGTGCTCCTTCCAGCGATGATCCAGAGGTCAACACGGCAAAGCTAAAGCTCAAGGACTCCAATACCACGGCCCTCATGACCCCGATCCTCAGGCTGACGGTTTCGATCCTCGAAAGGTTGTGAATCCTCATCTGGTCGTGGAGGATCTCGACGATGCTCTGAGCAACTGACAGCTCGTGCATTATCCCCTCAGGGGGCCCTGAATTGCTCGAAGGCCATTACCTTGAAGATACCTCAACCGACGGTCTTCCCGCAAGCTCGCCGAGGGAAAGGGCCACCTCTTCACGGACGAGCTGGATCACCCGTGGGACCTTCGCCTCGACCTCCGGGGAGAGATCCATCCCGATCCCCAGGCACTTGGGTTCCACACCGATGATGGTCGTCCGAGGGGTGGACCCGATGAGGCCCGAGAGGTTGATTACCTCGAGGATTGAGATTTGGTGAACCGAGGTCTTATAGATATCCGGGAAAGGAGGGCAGTCTTCGATTTCAAAGCGGTACATGGATCCGGGCAACCCCCCACCCTTAACCGCATCAACCAGGATGAGCCGATCAGCTTCCAGTAGAACCTGCATCAAGCCAAATCCGTCTGCCCCTCCTTCCACGACTCGCACTTCGGGGGGAAAATCCATTTCCATCAACTTCCGGGCTATGTGGACGCCCACCCCTTCATCGCTCAGGAGGAGGTTACCCACACCCAGGATGATGATCTGTTTTTTTTGTTTTCCTGAGGTTTTTTTCCTTTCCCCTGATGACATTTTCACCTGTCAACCAACAAATAGAAGTTTCCAACCAACACCATAAAAAATAGGCCTGTTTCGCCTGAGACAGGCCTATTTTACGTCAAAATAACGCGGAAGACAAGGATTGACCGTGCCTTCCGCCATATGGTTTCTCCCTCGTCGGCTCTATTGAGGGATTGGAATCGGTTATCATCGATCCCGTAATGCCGTTCCCGTAAACAAGGCCCCAAATGGCCTCAACATGGCCCTCCGGGCCACAGTCATAGGCCTCGCCGTTTTCGCCCTGACGGTCATCTGGAATTCCGCTTCCGGTCGATGAAGCAGGTAGATCCAACTTACCTCTTCCTCGTCACCCATAAGCCTGGCCTGCGAGAACCGCTTCTTCACTTCCCCAAGCCTCTTGGACGCCATCTTCAGGATCTTGTCCCTCAGCCCGAAGGTCAGGGTCCCCGTCGGACAAACCTTGATGCAGGCCGGTATCATGCCGTTAGCGATCCGATCGGCGCAGAAGGTACACTTAGCCATCAGCTTGGTGTTGGGATCCTGGCGAGGAATGTCATAGGGACACGCCTCCCGAATCTCCTTGATGTCAAGCAGCCTGGTTTTCTCGGTAAACACCACCGCACCATTTTTGTCTTGAATGATCGCCCCCTCCACCTTCATCTCCGCTGCATCCTTGCACGGCGGCTCCAGGCAGTGCCTGCACTGATCCTTGAAGAAGTTCCACCGTATCTCCCCGTTTTCGGAGACCTCCTT
>CAYFXP010000081.1:0-2313 GCA_964346935.1 uncultured Syntrophobacterales bacterium | reverse complement strand
GACATACAGAGGTTATTCGGATTCAAAGCGGCGAGAATCCGATATTGGGATAAGATTGGTTTTCTGACTTCGAGCGTCAGAATCGGGGTGAGGAAATACTATACCTCTCAAGATCTCATCGGGTTGAGAACTGCCAAGGGGCTTTTCGATGCGGGTCTCTCGTTTGCCGAGGTGAAACGGAGCGTTATCGACGTCAAGAGGATCTCCTCCGGGGCGACGAAGCCCCATTCCCGGCCTTTCATCGGTCCAGAAGGGAAGGAGGGGATGCAGGATAGGGACGCTGCTCGTTCCGACGTCAGGAGGCAATTCCTCATCGGGTTTTCCCAAGGGGACTTCGAGAGGGGGATCAAGTCGGCCATTAATCAGTTCAAGGCCGATGCCAACTCCCGAGGCCGAGGGAGCAGTAAGCCCCGGCAAAACCCACTGGGGAAACGAGGACCGGCCAACCCCAAGAACGACTAGATCGCCCGCCTGTGGAGCCATGGGAAAGCCCAAGGTCATAATTCGGGGCATTTATACCACTGGGCTCACAAAGCTTCTCATTGACTCCCGCTGTTCCATCGTATATCCCTCCCGGGAGGTAGTATCTCGGTTTGGAATCAAGGGGTCCGGTTCCCCACCCATAGATGTTTCCATCATTGACAGATCGGATGGACAAGGGGTAATCCTTGAGGGGAACGCCGAGCGGGCAGCGGTGGTCATGGAGGCGTTGAGAAATACGCTGCTCGACGTCATATCGAGAAGAGTAACTCCTCCCGGAAATAAGGATACCCTCACGTATGACGTGGAATTCCCCTATCTCTCCAAGACATCCCTGGATCGGATTAGGGGCGAAGTCGTTCCCACCTTGGACGGACACCACCGGTTTCGAATCATTGGCTCGGAGTACGTGGATCTCATTGAAAGGGAGGTGGAGAAGTATCCCTTCAAGATGGCCAAGATGGAGGAGGCCGTTAGAAAGAGGTTGATCCTCGATGACTTGAAAAGGGGGAAGATACTTAGGATCGAACACGTCAAACCCGAGGGGAACGTGATTCAACTCCGACGGGGAGGGATTACGTCTCTTTCCGCGGATAAGAGGGAGATGTTCCTTCACCGCGCCCTTAGCGGGGGAAGATATGACGGATTGGGCCTGATTATCGAGAAGGGGGATTACGGCATCACGCGGGCGAGGGAGGGGGATTGGATCGTGGAACACTCCTATTATTCAGCCGAAGGGGATTTGAAGGGGAAATACTGGAATATCAACACCCCCGTGGAATTTTACCCTGATAAAATCCGCTATATCGACCTTCACGTGGATGTCGTCCTGAGAGAGGGAGAAAGGCCCGAAATAATCGACAGGGACCAACTGGAGCACCTCGTGGATGAGGGCTATGTCAATGAGGAGTTGGCGCGCAAAGCACTCCGGATTGCTGAAGCTCTTGCGCTATCCGCGCCGGTACGGGAGGACTGAGCGTTCGTTTTCCCTTTACAAATGGCCGCTTTTCGACTATCTTCGTCATAACTCGGCGAAAGGAGGACTCTTTTATGGCCCTGTCCGTCAACAACAAGAGGTGGTGTCTTGTCAGAGCCGTTGAGATTACAAAGGAATTCGGAAGAGGCGGATCTGACAAAACGCCCGTTCGGATCTTGAAGGATGCCTATAGGGTTTTGAAGGAC
Source organism: uncultured Syntrophobacterales bacterium (assembly GCA_964346935.1). Lineage (GTDB taxonomy): Bacteria > Desulfobacterota > BSN033 > WVXP01. The sequence goes on along the minus strand of CAYFXP010000081.1, from coordinate 651 downwards.
CTTATGGAAGAGGTGAACCAGGAGGAGGCAGCGCAGCCAGGGGAATCCGGAGAACTGTAGCCCCTCTTTTATTTCACCCCTACCTTGATGTGCTTTTCCTCTATCTCGAGGAAGGGGACTTCGACCCTCAGAAGTCCGTTCTTGTATTTGGCCGTCGCCTTTTCAGGATCAACGGGGCAACAGGTGGCATAGTTGGCAACGTAGAGGATATTGCCCATAGGGGCGCTTAGATAGAAGCTATCATCGTGAATTTTGAGGTCGATATCCTTTCTCTCAACGCCGGGAAGTTCAACTTCGATCTCCAGTTTCTCATGTTCAATGTCGGAATATGCCCGAATTGTCGGGCTCACCTTGATCCTCTCCTCATCACGCATTTTCCTTCCCTCCTTATGAAAAGATGAATTCCTCAAGAATTCCCAGATCTCATGGGGTGGGTCGGCAAAAAGAAAATCCATCCCCCCCATTTTTTCACCAATATATCCGAATATGCATCGCCGATTCAAGGAGGCTACGGGTAGGCATTACCGCCCCGGGCCTATCGTGAGGCCATGGGGAGTTGTTGTTCCCTCGTCGTTTGTGAGATTGAGGGGTGTTTCAGCCAGGCGAGATACATTTCTTGATCCACCAGGCCGTTTGAGAGGCCCGACAGAG
>CAYFXP010000080.1:0-10343 GCA_964346935.1 uncultured Syntrophobacterales bacterium | reverse complement strand
AAACCGTGCCGTTCTTTCAATCGAGCGATGATGCCACCTTCCTGATCAATGGCGGCCAGCAGAGGCCTGGCCGAGGCCGACTTCAGGGACGCGATCAACGCTTTCACCTGGGAGGGTGATTCTATGTTGCGCACTGCCTGCCGGGTGGGAACATCGTAATCGAAGAGAACGACGCCGCCCACATGGCGCTCCCGGATGTCCTGCACGATGAAATGCTCGTTGTCCACCTCCAGGCCGCGGAACCCGACCATCAACATCTGCCCAATTTTGATATCCAGGTTCGCCGACGATACTCCCTCTGCCGGCGACTGTGCGGATGATACAGGTGGTGGAGTGGCCCTGGGTGTACCTGTCACCGCTGTGCTTGCAGGCTTTGTGTTCTCGGGTGACATCTCACAGGCAACCAGCAGCGCCATCCCCGCCATGCTCTGCACAACCAGCACGAGAAAGGCACGACGCAAGAGTATGGCTGAGTAGATCACGTTGGCCTCTCCCTGAGTGGACTCTTTCGATGTTTAGGCGAGAGGTTCTTTAGATTCGATCAACGTAGTTCGATTGTTAGGCTTTAAAGGTTGCTTCTATTTGATCTAAATGAACCTTGAAATGAGCCAGATAGTGAATGATCAAATGTTGGAGTGAAACCGGTGAAGCGGAACCTTCACTCCATATATGAGAAAGCTTTTTTCTGCTTATATTTCTAATGATATGGGCAATGTGTAAATTAAAACACCTCCAAAGCTGAACAAGACTGTTCCAATCTTCTTCGTGATAATTTTGTATAGTCACCCATTTCTCATTCTCAAACTAATAATCGCGGCCCTGAGCTACGTCGATGGGGCGATGCTGAGTAAACTCGTAGCATCGAAGGATCCGCTGGAACGACTTGTTATGCCGGGTCCCCAGGGACTAACGCTCAAACTGACTTGAACTCAGGTTGATATTTTACCACTCCACCTCGTCCGGCCAACGCGCCTTGACGGAGTTCCATGATCATGAAAACATCATCGGGAACATCGAACTCACAGTGAATGCCGCGATGCTTTGTTGGCACGAAGCCAAATCTTGAGTAGAAGTCTGGATGCCCAAGCACAACCACGATCTCATGACCGGCTTGCCGACATTGCTCGAGCCCGTAACGAACTAGTCGTGACCCAATTCCCTTCCTCTGATACGGGGGTAAAACGGCCATTGGACCAAGCCCAATTGCCTTGAAACTTGACCCGGCAGATTCGACTGTCACGGGGGAGAATAGGATGTGCCCCACAACTTCATTTTCCCGGATTGCAACAAGGGACAGCATCAATGCTCCCCGGTGGCGAAGTGCATCGACAAGATCAGCTTCGTTTGACTGGCCGAATGCTTGCTCTAGAACGAACCGGATCGCATCGGCGTCCTCTGGTCTCTCATGAAGAATAGCTACCATATTTGGCTCATCTGATATCACAGCGGCATAACCATGGAGTTCGGCGGCTGGTTACGCAGTAAGTATGTCGTCAACTACGGCCTGATTTCTACCTGGGTGCCGTTGGGTCAGGAAGTTCAGCATCACCTATTTTTCTTCATTTTATAACTGATGGCAATGCCGGCGCGGCTCTGGGGATGAGTGCTGGTTTCAAATTCAGGATGGCGTTTCATGTATTTATAATACTCCTCGGTCCCGGCCCAATATCCTCCACGAAGAGTTGGTCCCGGTTCCTCAACATTGTGTGCCGTTATACAGCCCCCGGGTTCAAGCTTGGGGACTAGGGCTTTTGCGTAATTGGTGTACCAATCTTTATCGGCATCAATGAAAATAAAATCAAAGGGCCCTGGAAGCTCATTCACTAACTGATGGGCGTCGGCAAGCTGGGCATCAATATAATCGCTGAGACCCGCCTCCTTGAAATTCGCTAATGCCTGCCTGTACTGCCCTTCATCGATTTCGATGGTAATCAACTTCCCTCCCGTTTTGCTGAGTGCCCATGCAATCCATATCGCCGAATGTCCCGTCGATGTTCCCAGTTCCAGCGCCCGTTTGTACCTATTCCGGACGATTATTTCATAAAGAATCTTTCCGTCCGCTTCCGGAACGTTAAAATCCCTCCATCGATTCCTCATTTTACCGAGAAATTTCTTCACCTTCTGGTCGATGAATCGATCCTTTTCCGTCACCTGCGAGTAACAGGGTATCGTAGATCCCAAGAGAACCACCAAAAGCCCTACAACACCTACGCACAGATATTTCCTTATCTTATCCACCTTTCTTGTCCACGATAATTTGAAGGGGACGTTTTTTTCCTTGCGTCCCGCTTTTCCTTCTTTTCTGTACCGTTCGGCTCACGTGAGTTGTCATGATCCTTCGATTGGCTCAAATAGGCCAAGCTGCACCATAACCGCATGTTCAACTCGTTCCATATTCATCTCGGAAAGTTTTCCTATCCGGTCCATTAGGCGTAATTTGCTGACTGTTGTAATTTGGTCAGCCATGGCCTTGTTCCGCCTGCCTTTCAGGGTTATAAGCGCTTCGCTGGGGTAGAGCCGATCCACGCTGGTCGTTAGTGGCACTACTTCAACGCGATTCAAATATCTGTTTGATGCGTCATTACTGATGATAACGGCGGGTCGTTTCTTGCGGATTTCACCGCCGACAGCAGGATCGAAGTTGACCCACCAGACTTCACCTCGATACATCGCTCACATCTCCGATAGTTGCTTCTGACCATTCTAAAGCCTCAGCTTCACGGGCTTCTTCTTGACCCATTTGCTGATAGGCGGCTTCAAGATCCTGACGTAGCACATAGGGCCGGACCAGATCTTCGATGAAGCGGCTAATTCGCCGACGCCCTACGACTTTGTGAAGGCCCTCATACACCCTTTCATCAACGGTGATGGTTAATTTCTTTTGCATAATTCAAGCTCCTCAAGTTTACACGTGTTTAATACGTATAATACACGCTGCGGAGGCAAATATCAAGTGACAGGGGTTCTTGAAGAGGTTCTTAGGGCATAACGCCTGAACTCAGCAATGGGGTGTTTTACCGCTTTCGTTGGGTCGATTGGTTCCTTTTCCTCAGAGACGATTCGTCGACCTTGAATGCGATCCAGACTACGACTATGGCACTCAGCAATACCACCGAAATGTGAATCCATATGCTGCGTGGTAACCTGCTAAGGAACTCTAGTGTAACAGGCAACATTAACAGTATACCGACAACCAGAGCGAGAAATCCTTGACCTGTACGAAAATAGATATATTTCCTTTCCATTAGTTTTGTCTACTTAATGACTGAAATCAGTGATATGGATTACCACATGCGTTGGGTTGATTAGTTAAGCTACAAAATGCTTACTAGTGGCAGATGCCAATAGTTAATTTTTAAGATGCGACCCAATTCCATTTTTCTACATTTCCCATTACGCAAGGTGTTTCCTTGTCCCATGGCCCTTCAGCATTTCAATAATATCAAGGATCGTTCTTGCAAACGGGACGAAATACCTTGAACCTGGATACTGATTTGGTTCAGAAATAGATATATGTAAGTACTTCCTCATGTGTTTTGCTTCGTCTAGAAGGTCTCTGAATAGAGATGAAAGCATATATTCGTCTTCAGACCATGGAGACATCGATAAGACTTTAAGTATTTGATTAAGAAAATAAAATGTTTGAACCCAGTTAAGGTAAGCTGGCATCTTTCTTAAATTAAGCAGATTAAGCCATTCAACTCTTTTTTCCATTGTAAAGGTCACGATTTTCGGTCCCTTGATTTTTGCCAGAACACCAACCTTATGCCACCTCTCAAGTATTCTGTAGACATTCTTTTGGTCATAGAAAATCTCTCTGGCGATCGCATTGGAGTTGCCGCTCTCATTGCTCAGAAGATAAATTAGGACCTCCACCCTTGCGTCTATGCCTAAAATACCTCGCAGTCTCAACTGCAATAGTGAAGGTCGTTGAGGGACTATCTCTGTTACAATATTTCTAACCTGAAACTTACTGAAGAAATCCTCATACCTCATCGCTGGATTTTCAACGAATTCCCAGGTCTCAGGTCTCTTTTCCATCCATACTTTTTGACCAAACCTTCTGAGGGTATTACCCAACAATTCAAAAACCTGGGGGTGGAGGAGAGAGTCGATCTGAGGACTCAATTTGGGAAATGGCTCAATAAATGCCTTTGCGATCCTCTTCAGACGTTGAAGATTCAGCCAATCATTGTGCTTAATCAACCATTCAATGGAGGCGTTTAAAAGGCGGGTATCCTGAAACCCACTGACTAGTGTGGATAACGTTAATGCCTCAATGTCTATGAGCCACCGTTCTTCTGGCTCAACATGACATGCTACACCTAAAGCGGACCAGTGCCTCCACTGGACTTCAAGTAGACCGTGAATAAACCTTTCTTTAAATTCCTTTAGCGACAAGTCCATATCCGTGCTTTATCAAGAAATCTTTGAGGATAGATCGAAACTCTTGCGACACATCCTGGGTTAAAACCCATCTTGCCGCTTCTTCCAGCTCATTTTCCGTCGGGTGTAAGGCCAACAGATCCTGTACATGGTAGTCGTTACGATCAACCGCCGCATAGAGTTTAAAGAATATTTGGTCCGTACGGCTGATAAAATATACAGTCAGGTGGTTCCCATAATTTCTTTTCACAAGGCGTGTTTCTATCCCATTGGGAAGCCCTAAATCCATCTGCTAAGCAGGTCCAAGGTTTAACCAATCCTCGGGTAATCCAAAATCCCTAGCAACTGTGTATGCCGCCCTTTCCAGCCAATGAGGAAATCTGTCAATTTTTCGAATGTCTCTCCTCCCAGCTGTCTCTTCAACTTCTCCTATGACATCAACGTCTTTGGTAGTCCGAGTTATTAGTCCAAGGGCAGCTAGGGCTGTTCCACCGCAGACTAAAAGACCTATGGAAGAACCCCCGTGATACTCTATCTGCCTATCGAGGGCACCAAGAATTTCGTCCAGGTTTTTAAGGGTTATGGTCATGTTAGAATTTGAGTACCTAGCATTAAGGACTTTATTTCCTAATAATAAGGACTTTAAATCCTAATGTCAAGGCGGGAAAATCATTAAAGGCAAGCCCATGCGGATCACAATAAAAACTTGAGTATATGGGGATATCGCTAGTTTGAATTGTTCTTTGTAGCCACGAGTATTTCAATATAGTCTACAACGTTCCCCATACCCGAGGCCAGTTCGGTTGTGACGCTACCCTGTACTTCCGTGGGACTCGGATTCATCAGGACAGGAGGCGATGGTTCTGAAACAACTAATCTACCCTAGGCGTTCAATGAAGCTTTGATGGTCTTGAGAATCTTTGAAAATAGCCCTGCGTTCCATTCTTCGGATGAAGATATGGGGCGGAAACCCTAATGTGTTTATCCGCACTTTACGAGGCATGCCTCAAGAGGGCTTAAACTTAAGCAAATGTCAATATTTCACCATGTCCCACTTCTTCCCTCAGCCTCAAGCCTCAAGCCCTCGAATCATGCCCCGGATCAGCGCCACCTGGCCCGTGTGTTGACTCTCCTCGGCGAGGATGTGCCCCACAATCCAGGTCCCCGTGATCGCTCCCAGGCGAGGGTGTTGGTACTCCCGCGACAGATCTTCCTCTGTTGCCTGGTCTAGATATCGGCGCGTGACAGCACGCACGGCGTCGAAGTAGGCCATCAGGTCGGTGAGCGGGATCTCCCGCATCGCCCGGACTTCCTCAACCGTCTGCCCGGCACCGTTACTCTCGGGGTCCATCCTGAATCGGTCGGCCCATCCGTCGGCAGTCCACACCTCGCTGGTCCCACGCAGGTACCGACTGACCCATCGGTCCTCAACACGCGCCATGTGCCAGACCAGCCAGGCAATGTGGTTGGTGTGGACAGTTGGCTGCCAGCGTGCTTCAGCGGGCGTCAGGCCCTCGATCGCGGTTTTGAGTTGCTGGAGGTATTCCTCAAGTCCACTCCGGATGGCCTCTTTAAATGCGCTCATATCGCATTTCCTCCCAAAAAAAGCAGCATTTGGATATCCTACCGTTCTGGACTGGTTTTTCCCCCGTGCCTTTGGCACCAAACCGATCGAGATCAGCGGCCCCGAATGACCGGAGCGAGTCCAAGGGTCCGCTGGATTGAGTGGTTACCCCCCACTGCCTTTTGTGCTTCAAAATGCTTATCAGGAGCAGATACCGATACTTAATTTTTATAGATGACCCTATTTTTTATGAATATTCTATCAACCAAAATCCTTTTGGCGAAGTCTCCTCTTCTTATAAGAATGAATAAAATCCAGTAACAAGTAGAGGATGCAACCAAACTAAGTGGGCTGACAAAATTATCAATTGATATAGCTGTTATAAGAATCAGAATTATCTGCCAACTTACTCCTCATATTATCGATTTATCCTTTATGTCTTCTGCTTTTGATATGATTTTTCAATTGCTAACGCTTGAGTTCACTTGCGCCGGGTTTGTCCTGGATGTAACAATCAAATGCAACTTCGCTGCCCAAACAGGCTTGATAAAAAGCCACGATTAGGCGTCAAGTGCAACGATTGGTTAAGGCGCAATCTTAGCTCCGTTAATAAGCAAACTTCGCAACTGCCTTTTCGTTCCACTCGATGCCGATGCCGGGCTTGTCGGGAATAAGCAGGTGACCATCTTTTACTTCGAACGGCTCCGTCAGTATTGGGTCGGCCCAGTTTTGCCACTCGAGCCAGTGTGCTGTCTCGGTAACCCGCATAAGATGAGCAGAAACCTCGGGATAGAGATGGGTAGACATTGGGATTCCAGCCGCGGCGGTGACCCCTGCTGCCCGCAACCACCCGCTGACCCCACCAATACGCATCATGTCGGGCATAACGTAATCCCCAGCTCCAGCCAGCACAGCTTGATAAAGCTGACGCGGGCCATAGAAATTCTCGCCTATCTGTACTGGTGTCTTCAATTCCCGGGCGAGCTGTGCATAGCCCGGAATGTTGTCATAAGTCGTGGGTTCCTCAAACCAATAGAGCCCTTGGTCATCAAGGCCGTGACAACGGACGAGTGCGTCGCCCAAAGATAAGCCCTGGTTAAAGTCGCACATCAACTTGATCTCATTCCCAACCGCATTGCGAATGGTCTCGATAGCGGCCAGATCATTAACCAGTCTTTCTCTACCGAGACGCAGCTTGAGACCAGAAAAACCACCCTCAGAAACGAGTTCCTTGGCTTCTGCTTCAAGCGTCTCCAATGGCGTCAGCCACAAGCCGTTGCTGTTGTAGGCCGGAACCGGCCCGATCGTTCCACCGAGAAATACCGCAAGCGGCATGCTCGCAGCCTTGGCCAAGGCATCCCAAGCCGCTATGTCCAGACCGGATACAGCGATGAGGGAAACGCCCTCTCGTCCGATAAGGTGGAGTGACCCAACTCCTCTGCGAAAGACGTCGAAAGGGGCTACCGGTTGCCCCTTTGCGGCCTCAGCAAGATCGAGAATTGCGGGAACGATGTAGCGCGCGGACTGTTTGAGGTAGGGTTCAAGATAGCTGTGGCCCACGATCCCTTCCTTGGTATACAGATCAATCAGGATCAGCGGCCAATCGTGGAACACCCCGACCTTTGAGACCACAGGACGCCTCAGCGTAACCACAACCGGTCGAGCCCGAACTTCCTTCAGCGTTGACTCAATTTTCTTCACTCGTCGCTCCTTGCTTAAATAATGCTGGGCGCACTTCTTTTCTTTGCACCCTAACCTTAGATTATATGGCCTATGTGCAGTATTATATTACTGTAAAATAAATTCAATATATTTGTTAAGGAAGGTCGTGATATAGAAAAAGGGGACTTTCCCCTTTTTCTGCCGCAAAATGCTTACAGTGGCAGATAAAAATACTTAATATTTAAGATGCGACCCCATTTTCATTCATCGCGCCCTTGTCACATAATGAGCAAATCGGCGATCGACTGCGGCGGTATTTCTTCATATTCAGACAAAACGAACTGAGTAATCCAGCTAAAGACTTCCTTTTCTACGGGGAAGTCTGTTAATGGATTATGGTAAGCTGCCGATTGTGACAACCTCAGATGAAACCGTCCTTTCGATACGTAACGTTCAAGGTAAACCAAAGCAGATAATTCTTTTGGCATTGCCTGTAGACCGGATGCTGAATGTAATAATGTATCTGCCAAATATCGTGGCCGTTGTGTTCCTAACCCGCCAAAGAGCGAATAATCAAAAACCACGAGAATGCTTGGTTTCTGTCTGTCAAAACCATACTTCAGTTGATCTACTTTCTCGTCAGCGGCCTTCCTCAAAATTCGCGCAGCCTCCTTGCCATGATTTAAGGGTGCGCTCATTCCGTTCTCGAACACCTTACGATCACTTTTGGAAATATTGAGCGTAGTTAGTTCGCAATAGAAGCAGGCAGGAAAACTCACCTCAAAATCAGGTGCGCTACTCTCTACTGTCAGTACTTTTAACTGCCAGCCAAGAAATGTCGCCAGATTATACCAAAACAACTCATTAACAGCACCGAGATGGTCTTCGGTGTTAAGACTCTCAAGACGTTTTTTCATATGCTTTGACTGGCTAGCGTATCCAAAGGGAAACTTGGTAAACTATTCCTTAATCGTTGATAAATACACACCGCCGTCTTCATCGATCTTTTCAAACACATCTCCGGCCCATGACGAAGAGAGGTCTTCAGATTTGATATTGTTTTGCCATTCCCTGCTATAGACGTCTTGTTGTTTGGGCATCAGAGGCTCACCATTTTACAGATAACATACGAAATCAGCCGCCCGGACACGCCGCGAAGCGGGGGAGGAGGGTCAGGTGGATTGAGTTGTTATGTTCTTTTTATATTTCCCATTCTCCAAAGTATCTAATTCTTCTTGCGGATCAATGGGTCATCAATGGGGTCAGGTCCTGAATTATCACATTTCCAATGTGCATTATGGCTTTGCTTTTTGGCATCCCTTAATTATTCTTTAATGGAGTTTTAAAAATTAATATCAAGTGATTCAAAAAGTGTCAAATCTAGGCTTGAATTGCCGAAAAGAGGGGGATCCGAGGCTGGCGGAATTCCCCGAATTTGATTTTTGATATTCAGCGGCTATATTTTTTATACTAATAAGGAGATATTTGACTCGATTCAGGAGAAAGAGAAGGTATGGAATTTCCGCTTGAAGGCGAGGGCATGCACTACGAGGGGTACTGCATTCGGCCACCCAGCGAGGCCAACAGCATCCTGCTCCAGGTAACCGTAGGGTGTTCCCATAACAGGTGTACCTTCTGCGGGTCCTATAAGGAGAAGCGGTTCCGGATCAAGGATGACGACACCATTCTGTCCGACATCCTCTTTGCCTCGAAATATATGAAGGGAATAGAAAGGGTCTTCCTTATGGATGGGGATGCCGTCATCATCCCCCAAAAAAGGCTCATGTGGATCCTCGATCGTATCAAGGAACACCTTCCCTGGGTGAGAAGGGTTGGTGCGTATGCCAATGCGAAGAGCCTCAGGAAGAAGTCGCTGAAGGAATTGATCCAGTTGAGGGAGAACGGGCTGGGCATAATCTACCTCGGCGTGGAAAGCGGAGATGATGAGGTTTTGAAGTCCGTTAACAAGAGAGCGGACGCCCAGAATCTCATCGACATGGGCCGGAAGGTCAGGGAGGCCGGCATAAAGCTCTCGGTGACAGTGCTGCTCGGCATCGCCGGAAGGGAGAGGTCCCTCGAGCATGCGAAGGCCACGGGCAAGCTTCTCAGCGCCATGGACCCGAACTACGTGGGGGCCCTGACAGTGATGCTCATTCCCGGGACCCCCCTCTACGAGGATTACACGAGCGGAAAATTTCAACTCCCGACCGAGAGGGAGCTCCTTGTGGAACTGAGGGAAATGATCGCCCATACCCACCTGACTATGGGGCTCTTCTTCTCCAACCATGCCTCGAACTACCTGCCAATCAGGGCGAGGCTGCCCAGGGGAAAAGAAGAAGCCCTTTCGTTAATAGACAGTGCTCTTAGAGGGGAAATAGCGCTGAAGCCGGAGTGGATGAGGGCCCTTTGATGAAGCGCCAGAAGTGTACACAAGCAAGAGGAGAGGACCGCGATGAAGGAGATAGATGACCAAGAGCTGAAGCGGATGAACGGAAAGGGTGGAAACCGGGTTTGCATCGCTTTTGGGGAAAAGGTATACGATGTCACCCAGAGTCCCCGGTGGAATACGGGTGTTCACATGGGAAGACACGCCTCGGCTCAGGATCTCACGGTGGAGATGGAGGCAGCTCCCCATGGTTCTGAGGTGCTCGAGAAATTCCCCCAGGTTGGCGTCCTAAAGAAGTCCCCTCCATCTGCTCATATTAAGGGAGTGCCCGAATTCCTCCAGAAG
>CAYFXP010000079.1:0-2981 GCA_964346935.1 uncultured Syntrophobacterales bacterium | reverse complement strand
TTATTGCCTTTGACTCATCCACTGTTCTGACCATGGTGAGACCAGGGAAATCAAAGGGCGACTTTTTTTCTCTGATGAGCTCTGTCATCTCCTCGTCGAACAGTTCAGGGTGATGTTCGAACACATTGAAGACCCTTACGGCCATAGGGCTATCCACAAAGACTACGAGGTGCGGTATTTGGTCCTCGATCAGTAGTTTGTTGAGGTAATAGAGAACTTCTTGGGACCGCTCAAGGGCGAAGCTGGGGACGACTATATTTCCTCCAGCTTTTGCCGTCGAATTTACCACCTCCACAAGCTTATTATGTATGGTTTCAGAGCTCTCGTGCAACCTGTCACCATAGGTGGACTCCACCAACACGTAGTCCGCCCCGTCGAAGACGGTTGGATCTCGCAGTATTGGCTTATTCCAACGACCAACGTCTCCCGAGAAGAGGAGTGTCCTTGTCTCTCCGTTTCGGCTGACCGCAACCACTATCATGGAAGAACCAAGGATGTGGCCCGCCTCGTAGAAAGTCGCCGTAACGCCATCTGCTATGCGGATCGGTTCCTCATAGCGTACGGGCGACAGTAACGGGAAGCAAGCCCTGGCATCATCTATCGTGTACAGCGGGATCTCAGGATAGGCCCCCTTTCTCCCCTCTCGCTCGTGTCTGCGCCTCTTCCATTCCGCATCTTCCTGCTGGACATGTGCTGAATCCATGAGCATGATGGGAACAATCTCTGAAGTGGCAGCGGTACTATAGATACGGCCCCGAAACCCTTCACGGGCCAGCTTCGGAAGCCAACCACAATGGTCCAGGTGAGCATGGGTTAGAAGAACAGCATCTATGGTCTCGGCCGCGATTGGAGATGCGTTCCAATTTCTCCCTTTCAACTCCCTTTCTTGATAAAGCCCGCAGTCCACCAAAAAGGTGGTGTCGTTGGCCTCTACTAGGTAGCGTGAACCCGTAACATTCTGAGCTGCCCCCATAAAACCGAGCCTAATATGCATAGCTTCCCTGCCTGCCTGTAAACTGTTTAACCGGTGGATAGAACCCCATATGTCATCGCCTGGTTAGCACTTCACCCCTCGGAATGGAAAACTGCGACAAATCAACAAGGAGCTCCTCTCGCCATCCTTTGTGAAGGAACATTACTAGGAGGAATATCGAATTAACTTAGGATATCGGGCCTTCTGATAAAGAGAAGCCCGGTAGAACGATAATATTTAGTTCAGGCAAAGTACCGTCGAAGGATCACCGGTATAACCAAACTCCCCTACTCATTGCTCTTCCTATTAGCAGATGGTTTCTTAAACAGATATTCATCCAAGCTTTCGGTTTTAGTCCCTTCCCTCCGTCGCACGGTCTTTTGAAAGAACACATTATTGGGCACTTGTACTTGAATATCACTGCTCTCTTCCTCGTTTATCTCCTTGAGGAAGGTAAAAAGTATATTGAAGTTTGTAACTCTCCCCCGGAGGCCTTTTCCTCCCGTTGCTTCGATAATCTCTATCTCGTCTCCGATGCGAAAGGGGCGAAATATGATCAGCAGAAGCGAACACAGTATATTGCTAAGAATGCTCCAAACTGCGATAAGGCCCACTGCCACCATAGCCATTACGGTTAATAGCGCAGCCCAGATACCACTGACTCGAACCCCCGCTTGCTGAAGAGCGAAAAGTACAACGAGAATAATGATGATCCACCGAACAAAACCTTGCAGTACAATGCGCAACGATTCAGAGAGTTGTTCTCTTTGCGCCAGCACCTTTAAGCCGTGGCGAGCCAGGAAGTAGGCCAATACCCCTAATGCAACGATGATGATGATACTTACTCCAACAAATCCATATTGCGCGAGTTGCTCCCATTGAAATAACATGGTTTACCTCCTTCGATAATGATTCCCCTTCCCCAGACGGTCGAGTTCAGACATGTTACCACCCATTGATTGTTATAGACAAAAGAAATTACGGCATTGCACGAGAGCTGCCCCTATCGGTACGTGTGCGTGAAGACGAACCGCCCATACGTCTCTGGCCATTAAAATAGAGAGACCGGCAGATGCCAATGAGGATCAAGATGATTTCCCGTACCCTTGCCTTGGACGAAAAGGTATGTGAATCTATGCTTTCCTCGATATGGATCCGTATGGCATCGGCAAAATAACCTTCCCTCGTCATTCCTCTTCCTCGATGGGAATGGTAATGGTCTTTTTCCGGGAAGATTCCACCAGGGGGCTCTTCAACCTCATCTCGTATTGCCTCAATTCCCATCTTATTTCGCTCCGCATCTGATCGATGAATCGATCGACTTCCCGTTCCATCTCCTCCATCCTCTCGCGCATCCTGAGGATTAGCTCAGCCCCCACGAGCTTAACGCCCAACTCCTCTCTCAGCCTCTGAATCATTTTCATTCGATCGATTTCGGACGCAGTAAATATTCGAACCCCCTTATGGTTTCGGCGAGGGGTCACGATACCCTCCCTCTCATAGTAACGGATTGTCTGGGGATGAACTCCCAATGCCTTGGCAGCTTCCTTTATCGTATAACCCGTTTTAGCCTGTTTCACCTTCACGACCTCGGTGCGACTCAGGAAAGCTTGTCCCTCAACGCCTGGAAAATCTTTTTCGTTTCCTCATCGATCTTCTTCGGGATCGAAACCCGAACTTCTACGTAGTGGTCTCCCCTCCCATATCCCTCAAGACGCGGAGCCCCTCTTCCCTTGAGTCGCAGTTTTTGCCCGTTCTGCGTCCCCGGGGGGATCGTTAGATCTACCGTTCCGTCGACAGTGGAAACTCGGACTTTACCCCCTAAAACCGCCTCCGTGATGGAGATCTCAACCTTAGAATAGATATCGTCCGCCTTTCTCGTAAATATGGGATGGGGCCTTATCCGAATCTGGACGTACAGGTCCCCCGGGGGACCACCATCGCTACCCTGACCTCCCTTTCCAGCTATCCTCAATTTGGTTCCATCATCCACCCCCGGTGGGATCTT
>CAYFXP010000078.1:0-8647 GCA_964346935.1 uncultured Syntrophobacterales bacterium | reverse complement strand
GCCTCCGTTCCTTACTATCCCGTGAACCCGAATGTCTATCCCAAGGATAAGATAATTCGTGATCCGTCTGAGCTCATAGGGGGGCAGCTCGTTGGGTTGGGCCCATACAAGGCTGTCTCCTTCAAGAGGGACCAAGAGATTGTTTTGGACAGGAATCCGAAATTCTACGGCGAAGAACCGAAGAACGATCGCGTTGTGATTCGATACTTCGCCGATGCTACCACGATGCGACTCGCTCTGGAAAAAGGGGAGATCGACTTTGCCTTCAAGACGTTGAATCCCTCTGATATCAATGACCTTCAGAAGTCCAAAAAGCTCCAGACCATAAAGGCTCAGGGGCCTTACATCCGGTACCTGTGCTTCCTCTGCGACACCCCTCCATTTAACGACAAGGTGCTGCGCCAGGCGGTGGCCGCTGCCATCGACAGGCCCAAGGTCATCGAAAAGGTTTTCCTCGGCCAGAACGCGCCCCTCTACTCCATGGTGCCCATGGGCATGTGGTCTCACACCGATGCCTTTAAAGAGGCCTTTGGAGATGGAAACATTGACAAGGCCAGATCACTGTTGGCGTCCCGAGGGTACAGCGAGAGCAAGCCGTTTACCTTCGATCTCTGGTATACCCCCAGCCACTACGGCGATACCGAGGTTGATGTGGCCGCCGTGCTTAAGGATCAGCTCGAGGCGACAAAAATGATGAAAGTCAGCGTCAAGTCCGCCGAATGGGCGACTTACAGGGATCAGTGGAAGAACAAGCAGATGCCGACCTATCTCCTCGGCTGGTATCCGGATTACATCGACCCCGATAACTACACCGCGGCCTTTGCCGGAACTGCTGGCTCCAGAGGCATTGGGATTTACTTTTCCGACCCCCTATGGGATCAGAAATTTGTCGAGGGACAGAAGGAGACGGATTCGAAAAAGAGAACCGCCCTCTATGGGGAGATACAGCGGATGTGGACCGATGAGGTGCCGACTGCTCCTATTTTCCAGGGGATCCTCTATCTGTTCGCACAAAAGAACATCCGCGGCATCATGCTTTCACCAACGCTCCAATTCAACTACGGCCCTATCCATCGGGCTAAGTAGTTGGATCTCTCGGTAAGGGCCGGGCATAGGGCTCGGCTCTCACCGCATCCTCAAACGTCCATCGCTTCCTTCAGTGGGGATCTATGGGGACCCTTGTCCGATACATCATCACTCGAGTCCTCCTGACCATCCCCATGGTCTTTATTCTCCTCAGCGTTGTTTTCGTGGTTCTTCGGATCATGCCCGGTGACCCGGTAGGCACCATGCTGGGGGGTCATGCACCCGAGAGCGTGATCGAGAAGAAAAAGGAGGAACTCGGCCTCAACCGTCCCATACCGATTCAATACGCGGATTACCTCTGGCAGGTTTGTCGTCTGGATCTCGGCGACTCCATGGTATTCAAACAGCGCGTCACAAAGGCCATCAAAGAAAAGCTCCCGGCCACCATCGAGCTCACCACGTTTGGCATGATCATCACCTTCCTTTTCGGGATCTTCATGGGGGCTTATGCTGCCGACAAGAGGCGCTCGCCCCAGGACAACGCTATACGCCTCTACGGCATCGTAATCTTTTGTATACCCGTCTATTGGCTTGGCCTCATGCTGCAGCTGATCTTCGGCATCTGGCTTGACATGCTTCCCATTGCCGGCAGAACAGGCCCCAGAGTTTTTGCATCCACCTTCGAGAAGACGGGCTTCTACGTTTTGGATACCATACTGGTAAAGGATTTTTCCGCCCTGGGGGATGTCCTGATCCATCTGGTTCTTCCTTCTTTCACCCTTGGGATGGTTCTCTCGGGGATTTTCATACGGCTAACCCGGGCCAATATGCTGGATGTCCTCAAGGCTGATTACATCATCGCGGCAGAAGCAAGGGGTATTGGCCATCGCAAAATCGTGTACAGACATGCCCTGAAAAACGCCTTCATTCCAGTACTGACCATGATGGGGCTCCAGTTCGCCCTTCTCATGGCGGGTGCCGTCCTGACGGAGACAACCTTCTCCTGGCCCGGTATGGGACGGCTTCTCTTGGAGAGGATCTATTTGAGGGATTATCCGACTATCCAGGGGGTGATCATCATGTTTGCACTGATAGTGGCCATGGTCTCCCTTATCGTGGATATCATCTACGCCATAGTGGATCCGAGAATTCGGTACTAGGAGGAGAGATGCGGTTTTCGCCAGCAGAAGGAATGGCCCTGGCGTTTTCCCGATTCATGGGTTTGGGGAAACGATACGGGGTGGAGTGGTGGATCCTGGTCGCCGGAGCGCTCATTGTGCTGGCCATTGTGTTTATGGCGTTATTTTCAGGCCTCATTGCCCCTTTCAGTCCCTATGATCAGGGTGCGGGACCCCAGTTGGCGCCGCCGGGCGGGAACCACCTCATGGGCACGGATAACCTCCAACGGGATGTCTGGTCGCGGATCATCTACGGCTCCCAAACAATTCTCCGGGTGGCGGTCTTGGCCGCAATTATCTCCTCCTTTTTCGGCATTGTCCTTGGCCTAATCTCGGGCTTTTGGGGTGGCATCTTCGACAGGATCCTCTCGCTCATTATGGACTCCGTCTACTCGTTTCCGGGTCTCATACTGGCGATCGCCTTTGCGGCGATGTTGGGACCGGGCGTCATCAACATAACCCTGGCTGTCGCCGTGATCTATATCCCAACGTACTTTCGGTTGGTCCGGGGTCAAACTCTGTCCATCAAGGAGGAACTCTACGTGGAGGCAGCCAGGGCTATCGGCGCCTCCGGTTCGACTATTTTATGGCAATATATATTTCCCAATGTGATCGCCACAACGGTTGTTGTATTCACCTTAAATGTGGCCGATGCCATCATGATCGAGGCCGCCTTAACGTACCTCGGCCTTGGACTCCCTCCCATCATCGTGGACTGGGGTATGGACCTGGCCATGGGAAAGAAGTTTCTTCCCTCTGGCCAATGGTGGCTAATCACGTTTCCCGGGGCAATGATTTCCCTCCTTGCCCTCGGTTTTACCATGCTGGGCGAAGGCCTGGCCGAGATCCTGAACCCAAGGCTTCTGGAGCGATGAGATAGTGGAGACGATTCTCGAGATCAATGATCTGACGGTGCACTTCCCCATCAGTATTGGGACCGTTCGTGCAGTGGAGGGGGTGAATCTGACACTGGAGCGAGGGGAGGTGATGGGACTCGTAGGGGAATCGGGGTGCGGCAAATCCACCCTTGGCTTTTCCATCCTGAGGCTCCTCAGGCCCCCGGGCAGGATCGTGCGAGGGAGGATTCTCTACCACGGGAAGGACATTGCCCAGATGACCGAGGGAGAGCTCCTTTCCCTGCGGGGGAGCAAGATCGCCATGATTTTCCAGGATCCCCTAACCTCTCTCAATCCCCTCTTTCGCATTGATGATCAGTTTACCGAGACGCTTCTGACTCATGAAAAGGAGTTGGACAGAAAGGCAGCATTCGAGAGGGCGGAGAAGATGTTGGAGAGCCTTGGCATTTCCCCGGAGAGGCTCCTCGAATATCCTCATCAAATGTCGGGAGGAATGCGCCAGCGCATCATGATCGGGATGGGGCTCATCTTGAACCCAGACCTCTTGATCGCCGACGAACCGACGACTTCCCTTGATGTGATCGTGGAAGCCCAGTTTCTCGACCTTTTGAATGATCTTCGCAAGCAGTACGATTTAACCATTCTGCTGATTACCCACAACCTGGGGGTTGTCGGCCAGTTGGCCGACCGCATCGCGGTTATGTATGGGGGTACCATCGCCGAGATAGGGCAGGCCCAAGAGATCTTCGAGGATCCGCTCCACCCTTATACCCAGGGTCTGCAATCTTCCATACCAAACATCAAGCTTGACCAGCCTAAGCTTGCGACCATGCCAGGAAGTCCCCCTGACCTGGTCAATCCGCCGTCAGGCTGCGTATTTCATCCGCGGTGCCCCCGTGCCATGGAGATTTGTCGAGGCGAAAAGCCCGAGATTTATAAGAAAGACGGCCGCCTTGTTACGTGTTGGCTTTACGGGTAAGGGACAAGATGAA
Source organism: uncultured Syntrophobacterales bacterium (assembly GCA_964346935.1). Taxonomy (GTDB): domain Bacteria; phylum Desulfobacterota; class BSN033; order WVXP01. Next base: position 4,594 of record CAYFXP010000078.1, on the reverse strand, counting down.
AGAACTGCTCGTAGTTGACAATCTGAAGAAACACTTTCCCCTCCAAAAGGGGGTTATTGACAACCTTCTCGCGAAGGAGAAACGGTTTGTCAAGGCCGTGGACGGCGTCTCTTTTTCCATCAAAAAGGGGGAGGTCCTGGGGCTGGCTGGAGAAAGCGGATGTGGCAAGACGACAACGGGGAGGCTCGTGTTGCGGCTTCTCGAATCGACCTCGGGGGAAGTCTTCTATGACGGGAGATCCATATTCTCCTTTTCTGGGAAAGAGATGGAGAAGTTACGGGAAAAACTGCAGATTATTTTTCAGGACCCGTATGCCTCGTTGAGCCCTCGGATGGCCATTGGCAAAGCCATTGGTCATCCATTGGCCATTCACAACCGTCGTAGTAAGGCTGAGCGAGAGGAGATAACGCTTCGGATAATGGAAAAGGTCGGCCTAACCCCGGCGTCTTTCCTCTATAAGAAGTATCCCCATCAGCTCTCTGGAGGTCAGCGACAACGGGTCGTGATTGCCAGGGCCCTGGTGACCAATCCCGATTTCGTGGTGGCTGATGAGCCCATCGCTATGGCGGACGTTTCCGTCCGCGCGATGATCCTGGAGTTGATGGTGCAACTGAAAGAGGAGTTCGACCTCACCTACCTTTTCATTACCCATGACCTGGCAACATGTAAGTATATCTGCGACCGTGTAGCCATCATGTATTTGGGCAAAATCGTTGAAATCGGGCCTTTAGAGGAGGTGTTTAAGCGTCCGATTCATCCTTACACAGCTACGCTATTGGCCGCCGTGCCTGTTCCCGATCCCAAATATCGGAGAACCCAGCCCATGCCGAAAGGTGAGGTTCCCAGCCCTATCAATCCTCCGCCCGGGTGTCGGTTTCACCCCCGGTGCCCCTCCGCAAAATCAATGTGCAGTGTCCATGAGCCCGATCTCGTGGAGATGCGACAGGGCCATCGGGTAGCATGCATTTCGTAAAACGGGACTTGGGGTAAGGGTATAGGTTGCCAGAATTCTTAAAAAGGAGGGGAAAAATGCCGGAGAAAAAGGTCACCGTTGTAGCACGGATTAAAGCCAAGGTTGGCATGGAGGAGAAGGTCAAGGGGAAGCTCCTGTCTCTTGTGACCCCTACGCGCTCAGAAGCGGGGTGCATTAACTATGATCTTCACCAGTCCATGGATGATCAATGCCTATTTATGCTTTACGAAAACTGGGTAAGCAGGGAAGACCTTGATAAGCACTTGGAGATGCCCTACCTGAAGGCCTGGAGGGAAGAGGGAAAAGACTTCTTGGAAAAGCCCACAGAGATCGCGTTGTGGGAGATGATCAGCTAAACCGTCCTGGGCCCAGAGCCTGTGGGGCCTGAGAGCTCCGGGGGGTTGATTCCATTGAACATGGAGGACGGCGTGGACTATAGTTTTGCAAACAAAAACGTGCTTGTTACAGGGGCTTCACGGGGAATAGGGCGCGCAATTGCACATGAATTTGCGGAGTTGGGTGCGCAGGTGGCGGTTCACTACCATCAGAACCGCGAGGCGGCCGAGCAGACTTTGACTGGGCTTGCCGGTGGTCCGCACCTCCTTGTTCAAGCAGACGTATCGGCTCCTGAGTCCGTTCGGAACATGGTTGATACCGTAGTCCGCGAAATGGGAAGAATTCACGTGTTGGTAAACAACGCGGGAATATACGAGACGTATCCCATCGTTGAACTGACTTATGAAGAGTGGCAGGAAACGTGGGAGAGGAATATTGGCACGAATTTGACGGGGCCGGCAAATACATCCTTCTGCGTCGCTCAGCACATGAGGGTTTGTGGCGGAGGAAAGATCGTCAATATCTCCTCTAGGGGAGCCTTTCGAGGCGAACCCGAAACTCCCGCCTACGGAGCGAGCAAAGCGGGGCTCAATGCTCTCAGTCAATCCATGGCTCAGGCGCTCGCCCCGTACAATATTTTTGTCTATGTAGTCGCACCTGGGTTTGTAGAGACGGATATGTCGTCCCCGGACCTCTCAGGCCCCAAGGGGGATGCAATTCGAGTCCAGAGCCCTCTCGGCCGCGTCGCTTCCCCCGAGGAGGTAGCACGAACAGTTGTATTCTTAGCCTCTGAAGGCACGGATTATCTGACGGGATGCATCGTCGACATCAACGGGGCATCCTACCTTCGATCCTAGGAGAACTCAAAACGTGGCTTTGGATGAGTTTTCGCAGGTAAGTTTCCCCTTCTACCCCCTTGAGGGACCCTCAAGGCGCAGTATCAACATTAACGCAATGACCGTAGTTCCCGTGAAGGAAAGCCATATGGGACGATACCCTCCCAGGTTGTCAAATGTCCATCCTGCAGCAGAGGGGCCAATAACGCCGCCGATTGCGGCAAGTCCCAGTAGTAGTCCGATTAATCTCCCAAAGGAGGCCCTGCCGAAGTACTCTCTCACAATAGCCCCCCTTAACGATATAATTCCTCCGAATGCAGGGGAGAAAAGGATCAGGAAGGGGAAGATAAGCCAGTTTAGACGAATGTAGGAGAAGACGAGCATCCCTATGCCGAGAAGAGAGTAAGCTACGGCCAATACGTATCTTTTGTCGAAAATATCGCTCAACCAGCCAAAACCAAACCTTCCGATAATGCTGAATAGGGGAATGGAAGTCGCCACAAATGCGGAACTCGATCGTGATATGCCAATGCTGCTGAGGTAAGGCATAACGTGAGTGATTACCGCCAGCCCGACCATCATCCGAATTGCCTCCGTGACCCCTATCGTCCAAAAATTCTTGCTTTTAAGAACCTCCTTGACATTAGGCTCCCCCTTGGGGTCGCCTCCATGGCTGAAGCTGAGCTCAGCCGGATCCGTTCCATCGGGGAAGGAGCCATATTGTTCCGGCCTGTTGCGGATCACGAATGACAGAGGAACTCCCAGTGCCCACATTCCCAGTCCAAGGAAAATCAACGCGGTACGCCATGTATGGAGATCAATAAGCCGGACAATAACTGGGACCAGCAGTCCTCCAGCGCCGAATCCGCATGCTACAACTCCCATCGCCCTTCCCACATTTTTCCTAAACCAATGTGCCACCGCTGTCATGAGAACGGTTGAGGCACATCCGCTCGCTCCTAAGGCAAGCAGGACAAAAGCGGCATAAAACATGAAGAGGGAGCTGGTCACGCCGAGAAGGATGAGGGCACCGCCCACGATAAATGTGCCGGTGAATGCCAGCTTTCTTGAACCGAAGCGGTCAACGAGGAATCCGACGATTGGCGCAAGAATCCCCATTTCAAGGCCGCGGAGGGAAAAGGCAATTGAGACCTGGGTGTAGCTCCAGCCGAACTCCTCGACTATCGGCTCAAAAAAGGCGGTGAAGCCATAGAAACAAGCGCCCCCGATATAGAAGGCAATCAGAAAGCCAGCGATTACTATCCACCAGCCGTAGAAAATGCTTGCCATGGATAATTACCGTTATGTGTTCCGTTCAATCTTTGCGATATAGAATCGTCTCTCACCTTACGGGGACAAAGTGAGATAGGGATGAAGGGTGGTGGCAGTTCTATGGGGTGCCACTAGAGGCTTCCCTTGAGGCCGATGGCTTCAGAAACCTCCCTCATGCCCATGATCGTATCCTCGACGAGCTCCGATATGTCGGCTTCGAGCATGGCGGCGCCCTTTTCAATTATCGAGCGATCGACGCCAGCAGCAAAGGCCTTATCCTTCCATTTCTTCTTCACCGATTTTGGGGTCAAATCCATGACGCTCTTCGAGGGGCGCACCAGGGCCACTGCAGTGACGAGCCCTGTCAGTTCGTCGATGGCGTAGAGCACTTTCTCCATATCGCTCTTCGGCTCCACGTCCGAGCAGAGCCCCCATCCATGGGAGACGACCGCGTGGATGTAGTCCTCGGGCCACCCCCGCTCCGTGAGAATCTCATGTGTCTTCGTACAGTGCTGATCCGGAAAGCGTTCATAGTCGAGATCATGGACGAGACCGATGACCCCCCATTTCTCCTCGTCCTCGCCCTTTTTCCTTGCGACGTATCGCATCACGCCTTCCACGCAAAGAGCGTGTTTGATCAGGCTGTCACTCTGATTAAACTCCTTGAGCAGCGCCCAGGCCTCATCTCGGCTCGGCATTTTCTCTGCCATTGTTAAACCTCCTCATTTTTCGTTCACTGTTCGTATTTCGTGTCCGTGATGATTAGGACCGAAGACGGCTGACGGCAGACCGCATTAGAGGATGGCGTTCGTGAAACGTGCTCGTGTCCCTTTGTCATTACTCACCAGCCATTTGACATTTGAACTTTGACATTTCTCCTTCCGCCTCCACCCTCTCCCTTGAGGTCTCGGAAAAACTCGCTCCTCTCGCCACTCAAACATATTTTTTCGACGATTCAAGCGTTTAGGCCTCCTTTAACCCAGAACTGGGTTTTTCCCGCTCGTGCCCTGGGAGTAGTTGTCGAAAAAATATAATTCGCGCTCAGAGCTCGTTTTTCCGTTCTCCCAGAGATCTCTCGATTCAGACTTTGTCATTTGAGCTTTGACTTTTTTTGTCTCAAGCCTCCAGCCTTGACCTTCTCCTTAACTTCAACCTCAACCTTCCACCTTTCCCCTTT
>CAYFXP010000077.1:0-3167 GCA_964346935.1 uncultured Syntrophobacterales bacterium | reverse complement strand
CATTACCGAGAAAGCGAGGGGTGGTTGGGGTGATCCAGTAGTGTTGGAGGGGAAATTTGAGGTTGAGGTCCACGAGGCGCGGGGCAAGATACCCTGCCCTTGGGGTCATCCCAGTCCGTACGCAAAGAACCATGTCAAGCTGAAGAAGATGGAAACCGGGGAGAACCTCGTCTGGTCGGATTTGACAATCCATCTCATCGAGGAGCACGGGTTCTATCAGGGCAGGGGGAGCCCCTATCGCCTGGACCCCTCAGAGGTGAAACGGATTTTGGAGCTGTAGGATCCGGTTGAGCCATGCGGAAAGGCTTCCCATTGTTCCTTTGCTCCGACCCTTCCGGAATGACTCGAGATCTCCGGAAAAGTCGCTCCTCGCCGCTCAAGTATATTTTTTCGACGACTCAAGCTTTCATGTCACCTTCAGCCCAGAACTGAGTTTGCACCCGCTCGGGTCGCCCAGGAGTCGTTGTCGAAAAAATGTAATTCGCGCTCAGAGCTCCTTTTCCGAATTTGCAGCCGTCTAAATCCTGCTCATGAGCGACGGTATCCTCAGCGAAATTGGGGAAAGTTCTGTGCAGTTCTCTGTTGACAGACCCAAGGGTGAATGCTAAGTAATGGGAAATCAACCAGAGGGGGGGAAGGTGGATTTCTCAATCAGAACAAAAGCAAAGGAGGCCGCCATGAAAAAGAGAGTCATAAAAGGGATAACGTGTCTGGCCGCCATAGTGGTACTCATAGTGGTTGTTCAGGCCACCCCGACTCGAGTGTTGGCAGTGGCTAAGCCCATTATCGTGGGCTGTTCTGTTCCGAGGGCGAGTGCGTACGGACAGAATGGAGAGAGAGGCCTGATCCTGGCCGGCGAGGAGATTAACGCCGCGGGCGGGGTTAAGGTCGGCGGCAAAATGCGTCCCCTCAAGCTCGAAATAATGGATACCCGTGATGAGGAGCCCGGCGTGCCCACCAGCGAAGTGCTTCTGGCAATAGAGAAGCTGATATTGCAGAAGAAGGCAGATGTGATTGTCGGCGGGCCCTGCATGTCGGAGTGCGGTATTGCGGCCATGGATCTCTATGCCAAATATAAGATCGTGGATATCGTATCCATCGGATGCTATACGCCTACATGGGATCAAAAAGTAGCAAAGAATCCCCAGAGGTATAAGTATTCCTTCAGGGCGAGCGGAAGCGTTAAGTGGTATATAAAGGAGGGGGTAGATCTCCTCCACCAGATCAAGGAGGAGTTCGGCTTCAAAAAGATGTTTATTTCCATCGACGATAGCCTCATGTGTAGAAAGGCGGCGGGAATTGTGGAAAAACTCGCCGTGAAAGATGGCTGGGAAGTCGCGGGTTTTGACAAACACCCCATTGGCACCACCGATTACTCCGTGGCCCTGGGGGAGTGCAAGAGATCAGGGGCGGAGATTTTGTTCCTGTGGGCCTATTCACCGGAAACTTCTATTCTCCTGAGGCAGTGGGCTGAAATGGAGGTGCCTGCCCTTCCCATCGGTTTCATCGGCGCTGCTGAGGACCCCGGTTTCTGGAAGGCGACGAAGGGCAAGGGGGCCTATACCGTGGTTACCCTATCGGAGACTGGGAATGTCCCCGCCAACGTAATGCCGCGGACCATGAAATTTTATAAGGCCTTTGAGAAGCGGTGGGGGGTACCTCCTCGGAGCACGGGATGCGTGAGCGCCTATGAGTCCCTGTATGTGTTGAAGGACGCCGTTGAAAGGGCGGGAAGTTTGGAAGACGATGCCCTGATAGCGGCCCTCGAGAAGACGAATCTTCCAGCAGTTAGGGGGACGGTCAGGTTTGATCAGAACCACCAAATCATCTACGGCTATGATCCAAAGACGAGTGTTTTAGGCTGCTGGGTCCAATGGCAGGACGGCAAGAGGGTATGTATCTTTCCAAGCGCTGCGGCCACGGGCGAAATCAAAATGCCGCCCTGGTTGAAGAGGTGATGCTGTTGAAAGTCGCGTCTCCCGGTTCCACGGACCACCGGGAGATGCGCTCACAGCAACGTTTTCTAACGACCTTCTCCTTTCCCCCTCCTTTTTTTATTACTGGCTCATCGATTTAGGCCTCGGGTAGTGGTATGGACATTCTCATTTACGGGACAGTTAACAGCGTGACCTTTGTCCTGATTGCTGTGGGTTTCACCCTGGTCTACGGCGTGAGCAGGTTGCCCAATTTCGCTCACGGGGCCCTGTATGTCCTCGTTGGCTTTCTAACATGGAGTTTTGTAAACGATCTTGGGATCAACTACTTCCTGGCCATCATCCTCTCCCTCATTATTTCGGCTTTTCTGGGAGCCGTTATATACCGTCTCGTTCTGATAAGGCTGAGGGGTATGGGGACATCGGAGATAATCGCTTCATTCGCCGTTAGCCTTATCATCCTGGAGGGTCTTCGCCTCCAGGGCATCGGCGGTTTCAAGGGTTTCATCGGTCCATTCTACATTCTCCCGTCATTTATCGAGGGCAAGGCGAGGATTTTGGGCGTGCTCGTTGATTACCAGCGCCTCCTCGTTATCGTTGGAGGATTAGCAGTGGTGGCATTGCTATGGCTCTTCACCCACCATACCAAGATCGGTTTATCCCTCAGAGCCATAGCCCAGGATGAACAGGCCGCCATGATGCTTGGGATCGACTCTGATCGTGCAGCAGTGGTTTCCCTTTCCATTGGGTCGGCTTTGGCGGGCCTCGCTGCCGTTATCATCCTCCCCCTCGGTAATGTCACTGCTGAGGCCGGATACAGGGTTCTCATTTACGCCCTTGCGGTATGCATCATTGGTGGACTTGGGAGTTGGGCAGGTGCGGTATTGGCATCCTTCGTTTTAGGGTTTGCCATGATAGTCAGCACGGCCTTATTCGGGGCCGTATGGGAATCGGTGGTTCTTGTTGGAGCCATTATCGTAATACTCATATTCAGGCCTTCGGGTCTCCTGGGAAAACAGAAAGAACTTGAGGAGAGGGTATAAAGGTGGCCGGAGGGGAACGGCGGAGAGAGAGGCTGGATCGAGGCTTAAAGGTACGCACCGAGAGCTTGTACGCCTTGTCCTCATGGCGAGAGATGGCCTATCTGCTCATGCCGAGGCTTGTCTTAATTCTGGGGTTGTTGATGCTTCCCCTAGTTCTGAGCATGTACTGGCAGAGGGTCTTATGCTCAGC
>CAYFXP010000076.1:0-3391 GCA_964346935.1 uncultured Syntrophobacterales bacterium | reverse complement strand
GGAGGCCGATTCCATTATCGCCGCTGTGGGCCAAGAACCGGATCTATCGTGGTTACCCGAGGATTACCCTTTGGGAATATCAAGGGGAAATACCCTCAGGACCGATGAGGAGTGGGCGACGACGCGAGAGGGAATCTTCGCTGCCGGGGACCTCGTCACGGGGGCCTCCTCGGTGGTGGAGGCCATGGCTTCGGGGAAAAAGGCCGCTCAGTCGGTTCATTGCTACCTCACGACCAGGGGATCGGTGTAATGATTTTCAAAACCTGCGAGCTCAAGAAAAAGGCGAGGGTGAGGGGCCCATCCCATTCCGTGGAACAGAGGAGGAGGAGCTTCGACTTGGTGGAGGAGGGGCTCTCTGAGAAAGAGGCCGTTTCCGAGGCCTCGCGATGTTTGGGGACGCTCCCTTGCCAAAGTTGCGATATCTGCGCGCTCCTCTGCCCTGACCTATGCATTACGAGGAATGAGGCCACGGGGGAGGTGGAGATTGACTACGATTACTGCAAGGGGTGCGGTATCTGTGCGGCCGTGTGCCCCAAAAAGGCCATAGAGATGGTCCAGGAATAGAAAAGGCAGGGCCTCCTGGGCCTGCCTCAACGTCCGTGGTGCTTCGATACGGCTTACTGGGCAGATACCTGGGTCAAGCGTTTCTCCAGAATGGGGATGAGCTTGGGATCGAGGAGAAATCTGCCCACCTTGTCCAAATCCCCCTTACGCCTACGATGACGACTCTGCACCGCCTTTTCATGAGGTTCCTTGAGTTCGCGTGCCAAATCCCCCTTCTGAGCCTCGAAGTCCACATCCGAAAGCTCCCGGGCCCTCTTGAAGATATCGGCAACTCGCCTCTCCTCTTCTGCCCTCTCCTCGTCTGATAAGACGCCCACATGGCGTTCCACCCTCTCGATATGACGTTCAACAATGAAGCGTTTTCGCTTCTGGTAGGTCCTCTCGTCCATCTGTCTTACCCGTGTCAAGAACCTCTCGCCCATTCGGGTGTCACCGGAGGCCTGCCCGACACGAGCCGAATCCCATGTATCTTTAGGGGGTATAACACAGGGTTTGAACTCCTCGAGCAAGGCCAGCTGATTCTCGTTGAGGATCCCCTTTATCTCATCCTGATAAGGCATCATTGACCCATGGAACTCCTCCCTCAAATCCTCCCCTTTCTTTTTGGCCCGGTGGAATTCCCGTGCGAGGTCTTCACCAACCTCCTCATCACGAGCCACAGTTTCCCTAATCCCCTTGAGAATTTCCTCCATCTGGCGGGCGTGGGACATGGCCTTCGCTCTGTGTTCCTCTTTTATCCCCTCCACTTTCTTCAAGACCGCCAGCATCTGAACGATCTGATCCTGAGACAGGTAGAGGCCGTTGATGAGGTTATGGAGGGTGATTTCCTTGCCGAGATCGTGAACCCCGGCGAAGATCTCCCTTGTTTCCGCATCTCGCCTGCAGTGACCTTCCTTGGTTAAGAACCCCGGCAGCAAGGACATCGATGCGGCAACAAAGGCAATAAATACGATTCGCATGGTCTTCATCTCCTTCTCCTTCCTCTTTTTTCTTTGCCCATTAGACACAGCTTCGGGCCGGAAGGTTTAACGGGCCTCCGTTTCAACACTGGTAACGAGAACAGAAGTTTCCAAGGCTTGTGGGGAATCCCGTGTTGCTGGCCTTGATTTACTGGAGGAGAGGAGTCCTCATTGAGGATGACCAGGAAAGGGGAGAGAAGTTAGAGGCAGAGGGTAAAATGTCAAAAATGAAAGGTTAAGGCTAAGGTTGAGGGGGTGGAGACGGGAGGACGAATGCCAAATGTCAAAGCTCAAATGCTAAATGACAAAGGTGAGAGGCTAAGGTTAAGGTTGAGGTTGAGGTTAAGGAGAAGGTCAAGGCTGGAGGTTCGAGAACACGAAACATGCGAGCAAGAACACGATCCAGTAACGCGGTCTGCCGTCCGCGGGCTTCGGTCCTAATCATCGCGAACATGGGAGTCAATGTCAAAGCTCAAAGGTGGGAATCCCTGGAAAGCCGGATAAACGAACTCTGAGCGAAATGGGTTTTGGGCAACAAGCCCTATAACGTTAATGCCACGGGCAATAGAGTCACAGCTATGTTCTTCGGCCCCAAGAAGAGCTCCTCTACTTTCCCTCGCTCTCCCGACACCATGCCCTGAGCTCCGTCTTAAGGACCTTCCCCGAAGGGTTTCTGGGCAGCACCTCCACGAAGTCAACGGATCTGGGTTTTTTATAACTGGCCAGGCACCCCTGACAAAATTCGATCACCTCCTTCTCCGTCAAGGTCTCGGCCTCCTTCAAAACTACCACGGCCTTTACGGACTCCCCCCATACATCGTCCGGCACTCCTATCACCGCGGCTTCTGCAATCCTTGGATTCGTATAGAGAATCTCCTCAATCTCCCTGGGATAGATATTCTCCCCGCCGCTGATTATCATATCCTTCTTCCGGTCCACAATGTAAAAGTATCCTTCCTCATCTACCCTGGCCAAATCTCCCGTATGCAGCCACCCTCCCTTCAATGCCTCCTCGGTCCCCTCCTCATCCTTGTAATAGCCCTTCATCACTATGGGGCCCCGGCAGACCACTTCCCCAACCTCCCCCACGGGCACCTCATTCCCGTCCTCGTCAACAACTTTAGCCTCAAGAAAAATCAGGGGTTTCCCAACACACGCGTGTTTTCTCAAGGAGTCCCGGGCACTTAAAATGGCAATGCACGGTGAGGTCTCCGTGCACCCGTACACGTCATAAACACCTGCGCAATTGGGGAAGAGCTTGAGCAAACGGTTCTTGGTCTCAACGGGGAGGATGGCCGAACCAGCAGTGCATTTGGTCACGGACACAGTATCGTATCCCTCCAGATTCGGAAGCTGGAGCAGAAAATTGAATACAGAGGGGGATCCGGAGACGACGTTGATCCTCTCCCTCTCGATGATTTCCATCATCTCCCTGGGGTCAAATCGCCGCATGATCACGCTCGTCCCGGCCAAGGCAACCCGGATGGTGAAGTGATTGTTAAGGGCGGCCGTGTGATACAGAGGCCCCACCACAAGGGAAGTATCACCCGGAATATCCTCCCGCGCGATCATGGTGTTAACCAAATTCCACAGCACATTTCCGTGGGTAATGAGAGCTCCCTTGGGCCTTCCCGTTGTGCCCGATGTGTACATCAGTTGACACTCATCGCCCTCGGTGATCTCCCCTTCAGGCTCTTTGGGAGGGAAGCGGGCAATTAACTCCTCGTAATCCAGATCTCCACCTGCGGCTTCCCCCACGCAAACATATCGCTTCACTTTGGAAAGCTCGGGCCGGAGCGAGGCCACCATTTCCTCAAACTCTTCCCCATGGACGAAGATCACCGCATCGGAGTGATCCAAGATATAGT
>CAYFXP010000075.1:0-2087 GCA_964346935.1 uncultured Syntrophobacterales bacterium | reverse complement strand
AGGATCGTATCGTGCATGGCCATACCTGAAATCTTGCTAGCTCCGGCCCAACGGCCCTGCCTCCAGTGCTTAATCGGAAAATTTCCTATGTTTTCGTAGTTGTCGATCCCGCCGGAAGTCCCGTATTTGCCGAAGGTCTCCGTCGCCTTTCGAACACTGGGGAGGAGTGCCTTTACGTCCTCCTGGAGAATGTCTGGCTTTGCCAAGGGAAGGTCCTTGGTCCCATACGCCACCATGGCCTTAAGGTTCTTTGATCCCATCACCGCACCGAGCCCCGTTCGGGCCGCTGATCGCACGATACGGCCAATGTGGGGGATGCTTGCCACCCTGGCAAGCCTTTCCCCAGCGGGGCCGATAACCGCCGCGGTCGCCTTCTCCGTGGTCTCAGACTTCAGGAAGGCCGCGGATTCAGAGGATTCCTTTCCCCAGATGGGTCGGGCATCGCGGAACTCCATCCCTCCGTCATGGATCCAGAGGTAGACCGGATGGTCTGATTTTCCAGTGACGACAATTCCATCGAATCCGGCCTTCTTGAACTGAACCGCCCACGAGCCCCCTACATTCGATTCCCCTAAGAGCCCTGTAAGAGGCGATCGGGCCATCATATGGTGCCTGCTCGACGAAGGAACAGGTGTTCCCGTATAGGGACCAGTGATTGCCATGAGCACGTTTTCCGGGCCGAGGGAGTCCGTGGAGGTAGTCGTATCCTCATAGAGGATTTTCGCCTCAATCCCAACGCCCCCTGCGTATTTTTTCAACAATTTTGGGTCCAAATCTTCAACTTCTACTCTCTGTTCGGTCAGATCTACTCTCAACAATTTTCCATGGTATCCAAACATCGGCTTTCCTCTCCTTCATCCACCCGTCACGGGGAGGAAAATGTTTATACAATCCGTATCCTCAATTCTATCCGCCAGTTTGAGAGGTGCCCCATTTCGTATGAGCATCATGTGAGCGGAAAGTTCGGCGTCATTTCCTTTATCGGCATAGCAGGCAAGGGCAGGATATCGAGAGGCTAGCATCTGGAGCATCTCCTGAGTTGAGACGGATTTCTTTAGTTCAATCCTGACCTCTTTCTCCGCCAATTGTTCAAAAGGGCCAAAAAACTGGATGACCATTACAGGGCCTTTTCGTAGATCTTCTCTATGTCCTCGACTGTCATCTCCCTGGGGTTATTTAGCATAAGCCTGGTCACGTTCATTGCCGCCTTGGCCATGTCTGGAATTGCCTCCTTGGGGATTTTGAGATCAGTCAAGGATTGGGGGATTTTTAAATCCCTGTAGATGGCCTTTACCGCCTTGGGCGCATGATATGCCTGTTCAAGGGGAGGAAGATGTTCCACCCTCTCTCCCAAAAATTGTGCGATCTCAGCGAATTTCGGGATTTCCCCCAAGACATTAAATTCCATTACATACGGGAGCAGAAGGCCATTAGCGATACCATGGGCCACGTTGAACTGTCCTCCTAATGGATAAGCAAGGGCATGTACGGCAGTTACACCGGCATTCGTAATGGCGATTCCCGCATAGAGACTTGCAATGGACATGTCATAGCGGGCCTGCAAGTTATTGGCGTTAGCTACAGCAGTTCTTAGGCTTCGACCGATACGAATGATTGCCTCTTTGGCGAAGAGGTCGCTCAGTATGGTCGCATTGTTTGAGGTATAGGTTTCGATGGCATGGGTAAGGGCGTCGATTCCGCTGGAGGAGGTCACCGTAGGGGGCATGGAGACGGTCACGAGGGGGTCGATGATGGCCACCCGGGGCAGAATGAAGGGGCTCACGACGGCCTTCTTCAGCTTTGCCTCCACGTCGGTGAGAATTGCGTTAGGCGTTGCCTCGGCCCCAGTTCCCGCGGTTGTAGGTATGAGGATCGTGGGTATTCCGGGCTTTTTCACCAGATTGATTCCAAGGTAGTCGTATACCGTTCCGGGGTTCGTGCACATCACCGATGCCACCGAGGCGATATCCATGGAACTGCCACCTCCAACCCCAAGAATAAGGTCGTACTTTCCTCTCTTGGCCATTTCGATACAGACTTCGGCGCAGCCGATATCTGGATCGGAGGCGACCTTATCGAAGATATCG
>CAYFXP010000074.1:0-1905 GCA_964346935.1 uncultured Syntrophobacterales bacterium | reverse complement strand
AAGAGCTTCTATCGGTGGGATATGGAATCAAAATTAAATCAGGAGAGAGGGATCCCTATGAGAAATGGCTTCAAAATCTAAGCCCGGATTTTTTCAAGTATAAAATGTGAGAATCCACTCCGTCCTTCAGAGTAGCTAAAATGCTTGAAATAGGTTTCCACTTTATTTTTTACCCAATGATGGGGTTGTTCGGGAGAGACATCCGGACCGAGATGAACAACGAGTCCTATCAAGTTTATTTTTCTCCTTTTAACCTTAAGGTTAAGGCCTGATAGGAAAAATGGGCAGCGTGGGTTTAATATGAAGTGCTTGTGAACCTTTCTTGAATTTCTCGGGTTGAGTGAGGGCTTCGAGGCAGTCTTGAGAAACCTTCCGACTTACTTTTGTTTGGATAAAAATTTGTCCAAGGTTAGCTCAACATGAACCATTCGGAGAAAGAGAAGGTGATCGAGGCATTGCCTCTGCTGGGCATGGGGAGAAGACGCAAAGGACAAAAAAACCGGGGCTGGTAAGTTGATGGGCCAGAAAGAGCCCCCTTGTTCTACGCCTGTTTTGAATCCCCTTACCCGGATTGTTGCGACTATATAAGCCGAGGCAAAGAGTGTCCTTTCAGGATTGAATGGGGAAACAAACATGGGGTGGACCCGTAAGGTTTTGCCAGGTTCACCAGAAGGGAGAAGTAAATGTGCTTTTGACGATAGCTGTTAAGACTTTTTTTCGAACCTCCCCCGGAAGATCGGAGGTTCAGGGAGAAAGGGGATAGGTATTCCCCGAGGAAAATGGGGAGGGGTTTCCCGGACAGCCTGAAACAACCCTCTGACAGATTCAGGTCCAGTTTTGGGGATCACTGGGGGGACGAAGATGAAGAGGATTAGGAGGTTTGGGGTTATGTGTCCACAGTGCAAGGAAATCTTTCTCGTTTGGAACAAAGAGAGCAAATCGAGTGAAGATCTCAGGCTGTTAGCAGAGAAGGTCCCGGAGCGATTCATGGAGTTTAACCGATACTATGTCCCGGGCACTCAAGGCACGGTCTGCGAATTGCGGTGCAACCACTGTGAGCAAATATTTAATATCCTTCATTGAGAGGTAACCCCCTTGATCAAATCATTTCCGAGCTGGAGGCCCGTAAAAGGGATTCCTTGAGAAGGTCGAAGTAACAGGGCAAGCGGAGTCTTCCGGACGATTTGGTTCGCCCCTCCCTTTTAGATAAGGAGGATGAGATATGGCCTTCATTTCAGCACTTGTCTTTTTTATTCTCATTATGTTGGCCTTCGCTGTAAGAATCTGTCGGGAATACGAGCGGGGGGTGGTTTTCAGATTGGGGAAGTTGATGCTTCCCCCCAAGGGTCCGGGTATCTTCCTCATCATCCCAGTTGTTGACAGGATGCTCAAAATAAGCCTTCGGACGGTGGTGATGGATGTCCCTCCTCAAGACGTCATTACCCGGGATAACGTCTCCATCAAGGTGAATGCCGTTGTCTACTTCAGGGTGATGCAGGCGGATAAGGCCGTGGTGGAGGTGGAGAACTACCTTTATGCCACCTCTCAGCTTGCGCAGACCACCCTGAGGAGCGTGGTCGGTCATGCCGAGCTGGACGAACTCCTCTCTGCCCGGGAGAAGAGGAACAGGGAACTCCAGACCATCTTGGACAGGCAGACGGACCCCTGGGGCATCAAGGTATCCATGGTGGAGATCAAACACGTGGACCTTCCGGAGGAGATGAAAAGGGCCATGGCCAAGCAGGCCGAGGCTGAGAGGGAGAGGCGGGCCAAGGTCATCAATGCCATGGGCGAGTTTCAAGCCGCTGAGAAGATGGCAGATGCGGCAAGGGTCCTGAGCACCTATCCCGCAGCCCTCCAGCTGAGATTTCTCCAAACCTTGGCGGAGGTGGCAACGGAAAATAA
>CAYFXP010000073.1:0-34912 GCA_964346935.1 uncultured Syntrophobacterales bacterium | reverse complement strand
TCTATACTCCTTTCAACGGATCGAGTCTCCCTCTATCCATGGCGAAGGTCAGTGCCCATCGATTACCAGGTGATGGTGGATGTGAGCCGTTTTGATGGCGAGCTTGGTGGGAATGCTTGGTTGATCGCTCGGTGGACCGTGTTCGAGGGTCGTGACAAGAAGGTGCTCTTTATGGAAAGGTCTCGTATTAACGAAGCATCACGTGCCCAGGGTTACGAAGCGATAGTCGCAGCCCAGAGCCAAGCGCTCGGACAACTCAGCCGCGAAATCGCCGATGCAATCAAGGCCATCTCGCGGAAAGGGTCCAATCAATAGCTCGCCTTCCTCAATTGCGCCACCAAACCCTTGCCATGGAGAGTTAACTGGAGCTTAGTTGGTTCCAGACAGGGCTAACGCTTTCCAGCCTCGAGCTGGCCCTTGCCTGCCCGAACCTGGTCCAGGAACTCTCGGACCTGACTGCTTGGCACGGCGAACCCGATTCCCTGGGCCTCCACGACGCCGGCCGTATTCACCCTAACCCATGCACAGGTGAGCGTGATGAGCGGACCGCCCGAAGAACCCGGATTGATCGCCGTATCGGTCTGAATAAAACGGATACGCCGCGCCTCTTCATCGGAGACACCGGAGAGGTCTCGTCCCGTCTGGCTGATAATCCCGGATGTGACCGTGTGCCCGAGGCCCAGGGGGTTGCCGACAGCGATCACCAAATCCCCGACTCCCACCACCTCGGAGTCGCCCATGGGAATTACGGGAAACTGGCGCTTCGAATCCTTGATCTTCAACAGGGCGAGATCGAACACCGGATCGCGAGCTACCACAATTACACCGAAGTCTGCGCCGTCTCGTGTCAGCACCCTGATATCCACGGCGTCCTTGATCACGTGGTTGTTCGTCAGAAGGTATCCCGAGGGGTTGGATGAAGAATCCCGAGCCCAGGCCGGTGCCCGGCAACCGTACCGGCAATCCAAGGCCTGGTATGCGGATCGGAAGCAGCCTGACCCGGGCCGCAGTCGCCGTTTTCACGTAGATGCTGATAACGGCCTCCTTTGCCTTCTCTGCGACCTGTCGGATTAGCTGGGTATGAAGTGACATCTTTGCCGCCGTGTCTTTCGTTTCGACCACGAGGTCCTCCGATCGGGCACCGTAGAGACCACGTGCAGCCGGTCGCAATAGAACCGGTCCCTCAGGAGGAAACCTCGCCTCTTGCTCTTCTAAAGCGACACAGCCCGCACTTAAGAGGGCGACCAGAACCGCAAACATCGCTAAAATGGGGCTCCGGCCATTTTTAATTCCCTTCATCTTCTTACCTTCCTTCGTTGGGAATTCACTTCCCTAAAGTTACACTTCCCTCAATTCTCGGTCAATCAGAATGCTACAGCCTTTGTTTCACTCAATCACCTCTACGGCGGCCCACGAGCTCGACCGAGATCGCTCCCAACTGTTCTAATCCGTTGACATCGAAGGGAGGAGGCGGTGCCCCCTGTCTGGAGCCCCGGGATAGGACAAGGCAAACACCACTTTACTGCTGGTGTTCCTGCCCCTGTCCCGAATATATATCATCAGGCTGGGCTGGGCCCACTCTGATAACCGAAGGCCGTCGCCGGCTCCGCTGCAAAAAGTGAGATATCCCTTCGTCTTTTCCCGGTGGTGCCTCTTGATTATTAGGTGAGGGGAAAAGGGGGGCGGGGGAAAAGAGGAGGTAGTTCAATTACTCAGTCATCGTCCGTTCAGATTTTATATACAGGGCCTTTCGACATTTGAGGGGACGAATGGGTTCCTCTATCACCTCGGCTGAATGTATCCCCATTTTACCAAACGCCCGTAGGCATATTGAGCTTGTTCGCCCTGGTTAACGATTTGTAAGTACCGATAATACTCGTTTGCGGCGTCTCTTCTTCGCCCCATTTCCTCCAGGGAATAGGCTTCTAGGAATATGGTATTCGGATTGCCAGGTAGCAACTTCTCATAGCTCGCGAAATCCTCATAAGCCCGACCGAAATCCCTTCCCGCAAGCTTTGTAATTCCGCTCAGGTGATGGGCCTGTGCTTCCTCTGGATATACTTGTTTCGCTCGCTCCGCATACTGTCGAGCTTCTTTATCTTTTTTCTGAGCCAATAGACACTTCGCCATCATGCAGAGTCCAGCATAATCCTCCGGGGCTTCCTTGAGGGCCTTTCGAAAATGTCCTTCGGCTGTGGGAAAATCCTTCTTTGCCATGGCCTTTTCCCCGTTCTGCATCTCCTCGATGGCTCCTTTTATTGCCCGCAGTTTGGCCGTATGATCCATGTAGCGCTCCCTATGGAGGGGGAAACTCTTCGCAGATCCATATTTCGTAGCCGCGGTTTCCACGGCTGTTTGATAGCGCTCATCGCTCATGGGGTGGGTGGAAAACATCAAGTCTATGGCATTGGGCTTGCGCTCCGAGAGGCTCCTCAGCACATCCATCAAGCCCACCATCCCCTGGGCGTTGTAATTGCTTCGGACCATGTATTCCATGCCCAGTGCGTCAGCCTGTCGTTCATCGTCCCTGCTGTACTTGGCCAGCAGAGCCCCAGCCCCTATACTCCCCGCACCCATTGCTAAACCACCAAGCACTTCACTGTCGGTTCCGGCGCCTACGCCCACCCCTAGCCCTACCGCTGCCGCTTGAAGCAGGATCCCCTTGGACATTCGCTCAGCGGTGTGACGCGCGTTTACATGGCCGAGCTCGTGGCCGAGCAGCGCGCCGAGCTCCGCTTCGTTATCCAGGGCGAGGAGAATTCCTCGCGTGCAGGCAATGCTGCCCCCGGGAAAGGCGTAGGCGTTCACGTACGTCGCATTTACCCCACGGAACGAATACGGCATATCGGGGCGATGGGTTCGGGCGGCCATGTCTTTTCCGGTTCTGTTGATATAATCGTTCAGGGTTTTATCCTGTAGAGCGCCGTAATCCGCGGAGAATTGATGGGGTGAATGTTCTTTATCAATGGCGATCTCTTCCTCTTCAGAAATCATCATTAGTTGCCGCTTGCCCGTGACCGGGTTGGTGGCACAACCGGTAACAACACCTCCTGAGGTTAGTGCCATGAGCCACAGGAAATGTCGGCGCGTCATGTCTCCCGTTGGGATATACTGTTCAAGACTATCTCCCATGAGCTCCTCCTTTTGTCAGTGACGTCCATCTCAATTTAACGCAAAATGGATTTATTCAGATGCGGGTGATAATTTGATGCTGTAACGAAAAAGTATCAAATCTCTAAGGGCCATGTCAAATGAGGCCCTATCCAATTCGTCTGCTTGGTCATCATTGCTTCTTCTTGAAGAGCACCTTAGTTTTCCCCTTTACCAGGTAATAAAGGTTGTATTACCTTAATAGGAAGACGAAGAGTTCTCCTCATAATTCCTTGAAGCTCAGAACCGACCGCCGAAGGAGAAAGCGCTGAAACCTTTGGATTCGCCAAATCGCCCCTCACTCTGACAGGTATGGAGATGAGTGTCCCTTTAAGGATGTCTCTCACCTTTGGAATTTTTTTTACGAAGAAATCCACGGTCTTTAAAGGGGCCACCAGCACCCTAAGATCCACCTTCTGATTGATCAAATCTATTTCACCCTGACCCACTATTTCTATCGAAGCCCCGTCTATGATCCCTTCTTTTATCAAGAGTTTGCTGTCCTGGAGATTTCCCCTCACCTCAATGAAGCCATAGCCAAACCCCTCTTTCCCCAGGTCAGGAAGTTTTCCCCTGAAAATTTCTGTGGTATTGAGAAGGCCCAGAACTCTTGATAAAGATATAGAGCGATAGATGCGGCCATCACGGGCGAGGAATTCGAAATTTCCCCCGAGGGATCGTGTCAACCCCTCTTCTCGGCCCCGGCCTGTAATTTCCCCCTTCAGGTCGAAATTGCCCCTGATAAAGCCCTTCTTATCCAAAAGACAGGCAAGGACCGAATCCAATTCCTCATTCTTGGAAAGCGGGTTGATACGGAACCTCACCACCTTAGGGGATACTCCCACGGTCCCCGTGGTTGAAATACCGCATAGATTGGCCTCAGTTATAGCAACCTTTATCCCACCAGCCATAAAGGAGATGGCGGCGTGCACGGGTTTCCAAGTCAGCTTTCCATATCTGAAATAACCCAATTTGATTCTCAGGGTTCCCTTGAGCGGCAGGCCCCAGAAATCCGTATGCCGTTGCCCACCGGTTTCCTTATTCCCCTTCTGCAGGATCTCTTCGATTTTTTCCCATTCGATGCCATCCGCGGAAAGATCCATGGCAAAATGGAACTCATCCTCCGAAGAATCCATATTTCCTTTAAGCTTCAGAGGCCTATCCCCCCAGGCGAGCAAGGCTGATTCCACGTTGAGCCTATTTTTTCTGGCTTTCAGCGAAATGTTCTCTATCGTCAACGGTACTTTCAATTCCAATGGGTAGCCAAGACCTACCCCTTGGAGTATCCCCTTAGCCGTGGAACCCATGGGTCGATCCATCAGAATGTGAGCCTCAAAATCCCCGTTAATTCGTCCTTTGAGAATTTCGTTTTCCATAAAAACCTTATCCAGAGTTGCCTTGTTTAGATGCCCTTTGAAACCAAGATGCAACTCCCTCTTTTTGAGCTTAAAGGCAAAGGAGGCGTGAGATTTTCTATCCCGGATAAGCAGATTCTTGATAGTCAATTCCGCGGGATTCAAGTGCATATCGATAGAGACTCTAGGGCCATCTTTTACTGCCAGGTCCGCTGAAAAAGAAGTTTTTCCGCCTTTGTCCCAGCCCACATGAGCCCGTGAAATAGCCAGAGGTGCACGTATCCTCAGCTCAGATGGGATGTCGATCAGGTTCGAAATCCACTTCATGGCTTCCGGGCCCATGTTCCCTTGAAGGTTGAATTTTCCTTCCTGGAGGTCTTCGAGGTAACCATTGAGAAAACCCGACACCTTCAACGAGGCATCCAACATCCCTGTCTCACAATCTGCGAGGGAAATCTTCTTGCGTGTTGCCCTAAATCCCGCCCGGGTCACTGTTACTGTGTCCGGAAATAGACTCGACTGCAGGACAAGGTCCGTAACCTGACCTTTCACCCGAAAACCCCATTTTTCGCGTTTTAAGAGCGGACCTTTCAGGCCCAGGCTCGATAGTAAGACGGTACCCTGTACGGACTTGAGGTCTTTGACGGCGCCCTTGATCCCTTCCAACGATGAGAGCCACGGATAGATTTCGCCCAAAAAGACCGAGGATTTCCCTGAAAGGATCTCCAGGTAAGGAGCTTTCTCGAAGATCAGTTTTGCAGTAATCTCGGAAAAAGTGGATTTTCCCACCTTGCCGTTCAGATTCTTCACACTGAACATGTTCCCGTCATATGAAAGCATTCCGTTTTTGATCTCCAGAGGATAAGGAAGGCGTCCATAACGCGCAAACAGATTGACCTCAGAAATATCCACCCTCGCTGTGATGGACTCAATGTCCTCGCTGAGTACCACCCTTCCAACCGCATTCCCTCGAATCTTCTCTATGAAAGCCAGCTCCTCCCGGAAACCTTCATGTCTCAAGAGTTCCGGGATGACGGCATGGAGCTGAGCCAAATCAACCTCTATCGCCGTGTCCAGATGGAAAGGAGCGTCCTTGCCTTTCAGCCCTAATCTCAAGATACCTTCACGCACCCGGACGTTTTTCCAACGCGCTTCCAGATTCTTCCCCTTCAGAATACCTTTCGAGATGATCACTGCTCCGTTGATGTCCCGTACATCAAAGTTGACATCCTTCAGACCTACATTCGTCCCGGGGATGAATGCTATTCCCCCAACCATGCTTCCCTTGACATGAATATTCTCCACTTTTCCCAAATCAGCCAATGAACTTCCCCGAGCATTGGCCGTTATTATGGGGATCTTGCCCCCTTTCACCATGCCCAGGATCTCCCGTGCGTTGGGGATATCTCCTACTGCTGCTAGAGCCGCTTCTCGCATTGAATTGACATCTATTTCCCTCCCCTCCAGTACCAGGCTGACCCGCGGAGCGGCTTGATCTATCAATAATCTCCCGGACATCTTCAGTCGGGGATGATCAAGGTCCAATTCGGCAAGGGAAACCGTTATCCTGTCATCCTCCATATGGAATGCGCCCTTCAGGCTTTTGGCCTTTATGACCAGTTTCTCCTTATCCTGCGGCAAAGTCAGGAACGGGAGAGAACCCCTCACCTCTGCGTGCAAGGCTTTGAGTCCATGTGTCTTAAAACTAATAGTTACATTCGCAGACGCATCCCCAACACGCCCGGCGGCGAATGGGAAAAAATGGTCTGCTAGCCTCTGCAGTTCTAAGTGAGTAAAGTCTATCCGCCCGGCGCCCTCGAAACTCTCCGGGTTTAACCATCCCTCCAAAGAAATGCTCTCCCAGAGGTTGGAATTACACGCGAGGTCGATCTCGAGCTTATCCGGTGGCAAACTAATCCGCCCGTGGATATCCCGGAACCGAATCACGGACGTATCCCCCTCGGTGAGATCAAACCTACCTTGATCCACAACAAGGATCAGGCCTGGTGCTTTCGACGCGATAAGTCCTAGGACGGGGGCTACTTCTTCCTCAATAGTCGCCAAAGAAAACGCCTTTGGCTCCCCCCGTTTTCTCTGGGGCGTTTTTGTGATCTCTATTTTGAACTGGGGAGCTTCAACCCGGACCGACGCAATTCCCACCCTCCCTCTGAGGAGTGGGAGAATTTGGGGATAAACTTTCAAAGCCTCCAGAGTTCCAGCGACTTTTCCAGGGATGGATAGGCTTCCCTGATGGATTATTACATGCGGGCGTGGGAGGAAGGATACATCAATCCTTTGGAATTCCAGTTGGCCTCTCACTTCCTCTGAAATCCTCGCTATGATCTTTTGTCTGATTGGTTCCAGGTTGATGAGCGTGGGTAGAAGAAGCAGGAGGATCAGTAGGAGGACCAAAAGAGCTCCTATAACCCCCATCACCCAGATCGCTGTCTTTTTCCGCCTGCTCATTGAGAACCTCCCATTCCGGTTAAAGGAATCCTAGCCCACTCCATGTATATTATAACCATATTAATTTAGACGAAACCCCCGAAAATTGGTTTGCATGGAATTCAAGGAATTTACCCAATGCAACCTTGTTATTCCTTATTCCTTTGTGTTAATTAAAAAGTAGAGATAGGACTAAACACTCCGTGAAGCCGATACCGGAGCTTAGAAAACGAGTGAAAGAATATATCAATCGAAAGAGGGGGGGAAAATGAGAAAGAGAATGTTTTTTACCCGGGTTTTAATAATAACAGTCTCGGCAACTTTCTCCTTGTTTTCTCTGTTTCTCGTCGATACAGGAACAGCCCAGGAAGAAAAAGAACCCTGTCCCAAGTCTTACATAAAGACCATTTATCTGAGAACTGGCAAGCCAGGGGAGAAGGTAAAAATCCGAGGACGCAGATTCGGAACAGAACCCGGCGAGGTCTTCTTTAACCCCAACGTAAAAGCCAACGTTCTGGAATGGACAAATACCAGAATCTGGGTAATTGTTCCTCGGTCCGCTACCAGTGGCCGGGTGACCATATCAATTCCGTGTGGTGCAGTAAGCAACACATCCTATTTCAAGGTGATAGAGTAAGCGATTGCATTGAGCATAGAGGAGTCAAGTCGTAATCAACAACTGAGAAGTAACCCCCTTATCCTAACAGCTTTCACCCTTTGCCCGATCACTCTTCCTGATGTACCCATAGTTGATAGTCGCCACGGGCAGAAAATCACGATGCCCTGACAGGGTACGCGAAATACCGCATATCCCCATCCGGGACATACTCCTTTAAGGTGCTCCAGTGGGAGTTCGGGGGAGTTCAACCCATATTTGCCCCAACCGTTTCAACCCTTCGATATCGAAGGGAGGAGGGGGCGAAGATTGCTTAACCCCTCGGGAAAGAGCCACAGGAAAGGTGAGGGTATTACTGACCTTTCCGCCCCTATCCTGAATATACAAGGTCAGCGTGAGGTGAGCCCATTCTGCCTGTGGATCCCCTGGGGAAGAGGTGAAGACCCTGAGATATCCCAACATCTCTGCCCGATCACCTTTCTTGATGTGTACATAGTCGACACGACGACCACGGCCCGACGTCCCGATGGTATAAGCGAAATACCGCATATCCCCATCCGGATCATTGGCCTCCACGTAAATCCTCCAGTTATCGCCGTGGGATACCTCCTTGGAGGCAAAGGAATATGTTATTACAGGCGGACTCCCTCCAGACTGGGTCCCCTTATTCCGTAAAGGTGTGCAGCAAGTCATCAACAAAAAAAGGGTTATAGGGATAAGCATGGGAATATCTTTTACAAGAGGCGTCATCGTTCCCTCCTTCCCTATTCAAGAGACACATCTTTTAGCTTTTGCATGTGTATTTGGATGTCCTTTTTGAACTTTTACATTCGGCATTTGACATTTCCATTTAGGAGACTCCCGAATACTGCGCTGCCAGGTCTTCGATCTCCCCCCGATAACGCGCGTACTCCGGGGAACCTTGGGGGCAGTAATTGAAATTTTTATAAAGGCTGGCGATGCGGGTGAAGAAGTCGCGGGCTTCATCCTTATCCTGAAACCGGTAACCCCTCTGGACCAGACCTTTGAGCAACTGGAAGCTCTCAAGCTGCCTTTCACGGGGCGTGGACACATCAACGTCGTCGAAGGCATCTTGCTGTAGGTAGACCATGTCGAGAAGCGTCGCCTTTTGCCAGATGACATAGTCCTCGACGGTGATTCCCTCTTCACCCGCTACCTGCATCATCTGGTAGACCGTGTTGCCACGCTCGAGGAGGTCCATCATAGCTGCGACGTCACTGGTCCATTGGGCGCCCAGATTTCTGGCGGACCAGCCCTCGAGCTGATCCAGGTAGCGGGACCACGAGATGAGCGGATCAATGGCAGGATAGAAACGTCGGTAGGCACGATCCGACGAAAGCCCCAGGAAGGTCTTTACCGTACCCAACGTCGCCTGCGTGACCGGTTCCTCGAAGTTTCCCCCCGCAGGTGATACTGTGCCGATCATGGTCAGACTTCCCACCGATCCATCCGCACACCGTATTACGCCGGCCCGTTCGTAGATGTTCTTGATGGCCGAATCGAGATAGGCGGGAAACGCCTCTTCCCCCGGGATTTCCTCCATTCGGCCAGATGTCTCCCGCATAGCCTGAGCCCAGCGTGAGGTTGAGTCGGCGATAACAAGGACGTTGTAACCCATCTGCCGGTAGTGCTCGGCAATGGTAACACCGGTGTAGATAGAGGACTCCCGCGCAGCTACCGGCATCGATGAAGTGTTACAAATAATGACCGTGCGGTCCATGAGCGAGCCCCCGGTCCGTGGGTCCTTGGTTTTGGGGAATTCCGTAATCGTTTCCACCACCTCGCCCGCACGTTCACCGCAAGCAACGATAACCACGATGTCAACCGTTGAGTAGCGCGCAATGAGGCTTTGCAACACGGTCTTGCCCGAGCCGAAAGGGCCGGGAATACAGGCAGTGCCCCCCCGTGCGATGGGGAAAAACGTGTCGATGATACGCTGCGTCGTGGTCAGCGGTTCGGAAGGGTACAGACGTTCGGCCAAGCGCCGGCGCACCATGGCCTCGGGTATGGGCCGGCGGACCGGCCACCGCCGCGTCATGGTGAGCATTTGTTCGTCCCCGCTCGCGGTTCTAATCCCCGCCACGGGGGTATCCACGGTGTAGCTCCCCTGTTCTATCCAGGTCACCTTTACCTCCCCCGGCTGATCAAAGGGGACCATGATCTTATGCACGTACCGACCCTCCGGCACGGTTCCAATGGTCTGCCCTGCAAAGAGTTTGTCGCTAATGGAGACAGATGGGGTAAAGGCCCACCTCCTCTTCTGATCAAGGGGCTCGATGTTCACACCCCTCGGGAGGAAGAATCCGTACGCATGGGCGAGAACGGCCAGGGGATTCTGCAGGCCGTCGAAGACTTGACCGAGGAGCCCAGGACCCAACCTGACGGAGAGCATTTCACCGGCCAGCTCAACCCGATCCCCAACCCGAATTCCCCGCGTGTCCTCGAACACTTGCATGTCTGCGGTGCGCCCGTGGACCCGGAGTATCTCCCCCATGAGGTGCTCATCGCCGACACAGATGTAGCCCACCTCGTTCTTCCTGATGGGCATATCTCCCACCTCAATGGTAACGAGGTTCTCACGCACACCGACAACCGTCGCCTCGCCTTGGATCCCCTGTTCCAATGGTTCAGTCGAAGAGCCGTTCTTGCTCAACGGTTACCTCCGATACGAGTTCTTCGAAGCGCGCTCTGGCAGCTTCCCTTTCATAGGACAACCACTGTTCGAGGATGTCCCACTTAAACAGATATACCAGCAACGCCTCGAGGCCGAATTCGTTCCCTTCCACCATTCGATCCATTGTCTCCCATGCCACGCCCGTGAGAAGCCGTTCGAGGGCCAAGGCCTCACCGGCTTCAAGGTGTGCACGGGCCTCTAGTATCCAGGGATAGATGGGACTAAGCTTAAAATCCACATCCCCCCAATTGCGCCCGATGTGCCGTATCCACCGACCGAGCCCCCACACCTCATCGGGTGCTGGAGCGTGAAGGCCGCGATGGCGCCGGCGCAGAGCCGCCATGATCGTCCGTTGACTGATGAGGAACTCGAACATGCAAGTGAGGACGGGCTCGTCAACGAGCTCTTCCAGTTGCTCATATGAGGCCACCATCTCGCGGTCCGAGCGCTCAACGGGCTGCCGTTGCCATCGAATAAACGCCCGAGCACGTTCCACCAATTCCGCGTCTTCGGGTTCGAGCATCCCGAGCCGCTCGTCGAGGCGCTCTCGGTTGATCGGGAGCCTTTGCGCCCGATCGAATCGCGGCAGGCGCGGGAGGCTTGTAATAAGCGTATAGTATCGGCGTTGACAGCTCACCGGTGTCCCTCCCTAATCCACGCCCAATACGATCTCGGTGTACCTTGGGAGCAAGTGCTTCAACAGCAAATCGGATATGGCCTTATCGCTCAAATCGATCTCCAGGTCCTGGCCAACTACTCGAATGCGAATACCACCGTCCTTATCCCCCGATGGCTTCAGCTCGACTCCGTCACGCAACATCTTCCCGGTGATTGCCAAAACGAGATGGCGCACACGCTCCTTGCCTTTCCCGGTTAACCCGGTCTTCTTTCCATCCGTAACGAAAAATTCATCGGATAGCAGCACCTCAAGGGGTTGATCCTTCCTCAGCCTTGTGGCCGCGCGACCCACAATGCCCAAGATCAGCTCCCTCAGGAATTCCCGATCTCGCAGCTCCATGGACACCAGACGTCTTACGCGTTCTTCAAGAACTGCCCTAAAATCCGACCTTAACTTGAGCTCGGCATCACGGAAGGCCTGTTGGATCGCATGGCGGGATGCCACCCGCTCCGCTTCAATCTCGGCGCGTGCCTTGTTGTGAATCTCCTCCGCCTCGGATTTTGCCTGTGCGACAACCTCGGCAGCCTGCCTCTGAGCCTCCTGTAAGATCCGGTCGGCCTCTTGTCGGCCCGCTTGTACACCCTCATCGCGCAGTCGGCTTATCAGCTCTTGCACGCCCGACGAGGCTTTTCCTGTATTTGCCATGATCTATCCTCCTCATTTAGGCAACGCCCCTACGAGCACCAGGGCGAACACAAAGGCAAAAACGGCAAATCCCTCCACAACCGCTGCAGGGGCGATGGATAGCCCGAAAATCTCGGTCTTGCTCTTGGAAACGTGGATCGCTGATGCGCAACAATAGCCCTGATAGATGGCGCTCATCATCAAGGCGAGACCCGCAAGAGCGCCAATGGCGAATAACCCGGGAGCGCTCTCCAGTGTAACCCCACGACTGAGGGTCAGCATGACGACGATGCCGTAAATCGTCTGAGAGGAAGGCATCGCCGATACACCGACATACCTCCCGTACCCGCTCTCCGTTTCAAGCATCGCGCCACAGGCTGCCTGTCCAGCCCTTGCGCAACCAATGATGCTCCCGATGGCGCCGAGGGCTACGGGCGCATAAATCCCAATCCAACCTAACACCAGGATTATTTGCTCCACGACGAAGTCTCCTTTCTCGCAAACACCCGAAAGAGGTAACCCTCCTCGGGGATGCTCCAGCCGAAAAACTCGATAAAATTGAGGCGAAGCCCATGGATGAACCCGCTCATGATAGCAATGGAGAAGTTGAGGCCATGGCCGATCAGGAGAATGAGCAGCGCGAGCAGCATCCCGAAACCACGAATCGCGGAACCAACTTGGTCCGCGAGACCGTTGAAGGCCACAGCCAGAGACGTGGTCGCAAGCCCGAGGGCAAAGAGCCGCAGATAACTCAGCACATCCCCGAAGGCACCGGAGATGCGGGTAAGCCCAAGGATACCCTTCATCAACCGCTTTCCGATCCTCCGGTCAGTGCTCGTAAAGAGCACCACGGCAACTGCACCGGCCATCAAGGCAAGGGCCCCTCCTCTTCCTACCGCCGCTGAAGGACCGCCCCCAAACCAAAGCGCCATGCCACCGAGCAGCATGGCTATCCAGCCCATCGGGGCCAGCGCGCCACTCGAGCGGCGCTGACGCCAGGCATCCATCACGTTTGCAAGAACTAGGTGAGCGACTCCGATCACGACGGACACCCGCATCATGCTCCCATAGTCTCTGAGGTCGAGAATTTTGAGCGCCGCTAGAGGTGCGCCTTCTGGTGGTGCCATGCCGAAATAGCTGCCCACCAGAAACCCATAACCGATAGTTGCGCTGATGAGAGCCGCAAAGAGGACGCGAAGCCGCCGACCCAAATCCGATCTCGACATCCGAGGCCACCCCAAGAGCAATCCAAGGCCAAGTATCGAGCCATACCCGACATCGCCGAGGATCATGGCAAAGAAAAGGGCGAAGGAGAAGAATACGATGGTCGAGGGATCCGAGAACCAGTAGCCCGGCGTCATGTAAAACGTGACCAGGTCTTGACCGCCCGCAAGGGATGGTTGGTTACGGAGAAGTGTCGGGGGATTATCCCCGGGACCGGGCTCCTCCACCTCAAGGGCCAGGTGCATCTTCTCGGCATACGCGCGCAACTCCTCTCCGTTCTCCCGAGGAGCCCAGGCCTGAAGCGCAAAGAGCGGGCCTTCGTCGTGGGTTTGATGGGACGCCTCGAGAAGCTGTGCCTGGTCCTCCAAACGGTGCAAATTGCGGGCGAAGAGATAGCACCAGCGGGTTAAGCTCGATCGTTCCACCTGCAGATCCTCAAGCTCGAGCTCAACCTCCTCCAACAGGCGCTCCAGCTCCGTAAGGGACTTATTCCCGGTGCGCACTCGCGCCACGGGCATTCCTTGGGGCTCCTGCTCCGATATAACCACGACGTAGGTAAAACGGTTGTCTCGCCGTACGACTTCCCAGTTGAGGCCAGTTGATTCAACCCTTTTCATCTCGTGAGGGGGGACCAGGTAAAACCAGAGCCTCAGGTTGTTGAGATCTTCAGGGGCAGGGAAGGCGAAATCGCCCCAGGGCCTCAGATCCATGATCCGACGGCGAAGGAAGTCACGGGTATCAACGAGGGCTTGGATCCGGCGTCGTAGACCCCGCGCCCGGCGTTCAACGGTTGCAGCGTCGAAATCCGTTGGGTCTTTCACCTGGAGGCGCCTCTGCCGACAACTCAACAGGAATTTCAAAGCCTCCCGGGCTTGGGGAGACGGACCCCCTTCTTTTAGCCCTTCTTCCTCGGGTTGTAAGGGGATCAAGTGAAGGCACCCGATTCCCTGAAGATCTGCGAGAACCCCCTCCTTCTCTTTCATGAGACCATAGGCTGTCACCTTCACAAGGGGCACAATCATGGAATTACCCCCTGCCGATCGAGGGCTTCCCGCTCACGTTGCCGCATGGCTTTAATGATTTTGGACCGCACCACGGCCGCCCTTTCAGCATCGGCCAGAAAAATCTGGATTTTTTTGATGTTATCCCTCGTGGTTGGGATCAGTACTTTTTCGAAGAGATTGACACGCTGGGTGATACGCCGTTCCGCGTGCTCCAGCCGTCGCAGCCGTTCAGCCGCCACCTCCACTCGTAGCTGAAGTTCCGTCATCTTCTGAAGCTGATCAACCAACACATCGACCCAATGCGGCATAGCGAGCATCGAATATTCACGGACGGTGAACGTCACTCCCGTAAGAACCGGAAGCTTGACGCCAACAACGTTTTCCCCATCCATCTGCACGGATTTCACCTTAACGAGTCCCGAGAGAGCGATCTCCCGATTGGCGAGCATCGGTAACCTTTCGGCTGCCCGATCCCTCTGACGCTTGATCTCAGCTTCTTCCTCGGCCAGCCTGCCCTGCGCTCGGACACGTTCCCAAGTAAGCTGCCTGCGCTTAAGATTGAGAGATGGAAGCAAACGCTCGTAAAGACGGAGTTCATCGCGCTGCTTCTGGAGAACACTCTTGTTCAGTGCGAGTTTGGCCATGTTCCGTTTATTCCCCTGCCTGCGCCGAGCCGTTCCTCACTCCGGCCTTACCTCGGGCATAGTACTTATCGATCAACGCCTGCTTCATGAGCAGCTCTTGCGGCTCAAAGCATTCACCCAACGTCTCCCAGCAACGGTCCAGCGCCTGGATCAGCGGCATGGAGACACTGATGTCCATGATCCGCTCGCGAAAAAGCCGGCCAAACGTGAGCAGCTTATGATCGAAACGCGAGAGCTCGAAGGCCATAGCCTGCTTCCTCTCCGCTTCCATTGCGTTGGCATAGAGGCGGATCATCGTATTCATGATTTGCGCGTGATCTTCACGGGTCACTGTTCCGATCACATGTTGCTTCAGCCTCGACAGTGACCCGAATGGATCGATGACCCCATTATGAAGATAGAACTGGCCTTCGGTGATGTAACCGGTATTGTCCGGAACTGGGTGGGTCACGTCGTCGCCGGGCATGGTTGTGACCGTCAGGATCGTCACCGAGCCCGCCCCCTTGAAATCGCAGGCCTTCTCGTAGCGTCTGGCCAGCTGCGTGTAGAGGTCGCCCAGGTATCCGCGGGTCGCGGGAATGCGCTCCAAGGCGATGCCGACCTCCTTCATCGCATCGGCGTAGGCAGTCATGTCCGTCAGAAGTACGAGAACGCGCTTGTTCTCCTCGATCGCAAAGCGTTCGGCAACGGCGACAGCCATGTCAGGGACCAGCAGCCGTTCGACAATCGGGTCTGATGCCTGATTGACGAACATGGCCGTTCGGTGAAATACGCCGTGCTCCTCGAAAGCCGTGCGGAAGAAGTGGTAATCGTCAAAAATCAACCCCAGCCCGCCGAATACAACGATATCCGCATCAGCCTGGAAACCAATACGGGCGAGCAGTTCATTATAGGGCTCCCCGGGAACCGAGAAGATCGGGATTTTCTGGCTTTCAACAAGGCAGTTGAAAATATCGATCATCGGAACGTCGGTCTCAATCATCTTCCTCGGCATCACTCGCATCACCGGGTTAACCGTCGGACCGCCGACTTCGATTTTGAAATCGGCCGATAGATCGGGACCATCGTCGATAAGCTCTCCGGAGCCGCGGAATATCCGCCCCAGAATGTTCTCGGAGTATGTGACGTTCAACGGGTGGCCGAGAAACCGAACCCCCGCCTCCGTGGAAAGGCCTTTGCCCCCGGCGAAAACCTGAAGAGTGGCGATGTCGTGCTCCAGCTCGACTATCCTTGCAAGGGACGTATCCCCATCGACGTTCTCGACCACTGCGAGGTCGCCAAACGCGACCTCCTTCGCCTTCACCCTGATCGTATCTCCCACGATCTCGAGCACCCGTGTATGACGGAATAATTCTTGGATCATGACCTCAGTCTACCTCATGCCCGGACCCCTCAGTAAATTAAGCTAACACCTTGGTTCGGGGAACTCATCACCTGACATTCCTGATACCGTGGATGTTTATATCGAAAAATGAGTTCTAACCCTCTGTAATCTTTTACCTTTTTACAAAGGGAAAAACAAGCCGTTTTATCCGCCAATGTTTTCTCCACTCAACACTTTTTGGCTCTTCATCCCGTAATCTCGCAACAGGTTGAATTCCCTTACCCTGTCTATGGTAACTTAATATAGTTACGATCCCATATGTAAATCAAGGACACGGATCCTATACTCGCTTGATGTCCTTTATAAAGGATTTCTCGGAAAGGAAAGTCCAAAGCACGATGAATGTTGGAAAGAGGGATTGAATGAAAGCCAGGTCGGACTCAAAGATGAATAAGCGGCAACCATTGGAGGCACTTTTTCATAAGCACGGGTATACCGATTTCAAATGGATTGAGGCGGAAAAAATCGTCGTCTCCCAATGGGTTCGGATGAAATGCATGTACGGCTGTGGGGGATTCGGGCAGGTAGCTACGTGTCCCCCGAACCTCCCCTCAGTCTCTGAGTGCGAGCGATTTTTTCGGGAATACAGCGATGCGGTCATCTTTCACTTTGAAAAGAAAGTAGAAAGGCCCGAAGACCGCCACGCCTGGACCAGGAAGATCAACGCAAAGCTCTCAAAGCTCGAGCGAGAGGTCTTTCTTTCGGGCTACGAGAGGGCCTTTCTCCTATTCATGGACACCTGCCGCATCTGTGGAGAGTGCCCGGCGGGATCAAAGGAGGAGTGCAAGGAGCCTAGATTGGCGCGGCCCGCTCCTGAAGCAATGGCTATAGATGTTTATGCAACTGTCAGAAAGCTCGGTTATCCCATTCAGGTCCTTTCGGACTACTCGCAGAAGATGGACCGCTACGCCTTCTTGATGATCGAATAGGCCGCATTGAGCGAAAGGGAAAGGAGACAAGCATGGCCGAAAACCGCCAGCGCGGGATAGAGGGTTTCGATATCGTCGCCAAAGTGATTCGCCAGGAGGGCCATTGCGCCGCCGGTCACGCGGTGGGCGATGAGGTATTCTTCGATGGTCTGACCGTGCAGGGAAAGGTATGTATCCATGCCCTCTACAGTTTCTTGCCCAAGGTCTTCGCCATGCGTTACGGAGCGGATTTTCCCTGGCTGGATGATCCAGACGTTGCGACCCACGCCTCCCCCGATGCCTGGAATCCCGTTGTCTTTGAAATCCGTCGCACACGAACCTAGCCTCGGCTTCCTCAGGGGCCATCACCCTGTCCTTCCCCGGTCAAAAAAGAAAAACGGCCAGTCCCATATTCTGGCCGAATATCCTATCACTCGGTAGTTTTCCTGGTGCCCGGGGCCGGGATCGAACCGGCACGGTGCATAGCACCAAGGGATTTTAAGTCCCTTGCGTCTACCAATTCCGCCACCCGGGCATACCCAAGGCCATGATAGCCAAAACCCCCCCTCATGTCAACTTCGGCCCTTTCACGATGAGAATTCCTTGCGAAGAGCAAACTTTTTTAAGTAAATGAATAATATTTCCTTGTAGAAAGTGATGAAATACGGAACCTTCAGCAAAAGAACATAGAAAAGGATTGAGCAAGAAGGGGTCCTTTCCCCTTGGCCTGTCCGCCTTATTCACCTTGTCCTGTCGAGGAGTGATTCTAACTTCTGTTTGCGTTCGTTCCTCCTCTCGGCAACCTTCTTCAAGGCCCTCGGCACGTCGGCCAAGAGGCTTTCCGATAACTCGCCCGCCCTTTGATAAAATCTCTGAATCCTGTCCTCTATCTCCATGCTCATCTTCAGGATCTCGGATAGACGAGCCCCTTCTTCCAATTCAGCGTCAAAGAGATATTCGTCGACCTCCAGGCCTTTAAATGAGAAACACGCCTCGAGAGCATCGCTAATCACCCCATAATAAGCCCGTTTCACGAGGGAAACGTTCTTCTTATTCTCCCCCACAAAGGAAAGAAATTCCTCCTCCCCTTCCTTATACTTTTTGGCACAATCATCATAGAATTTTGCGGACTTCTCCTCGACCTCTTGGGCAAATTTAATGACCGCAGCGGCTGTATTGAGCTCCATATTAAAACCATCTCTGTATGACGATCTTGCTTTCGGTGAAGAAACGGATGGCATCTCTCCCTTGCCCGTGTAAGGTCCCGAAGAAGGAATCCTTCATCCCGCTGAAGGGAAAGAACGCCATGGGCGCAACGATGCCGATATTTATGCCGATATTGCCGCACATCACATCGTGCTGGAACTTCCTGGCCATCTTCCCGCTGCCGGTAAAGATCGACGCGGCGTTGCCATACGGATTCCCATGAATCATCTCCATCGCCTCACCCAGATCCTTAGCTCGCATAATGCTCGCCACGGGCCCGAAAATCTCCTCCCTCCCAATGGTCATGCCCGGCGCAACATTTCCGAAAACGGTCGGATTGAGGAAACACGTCTCGGGTACATCTCCGACAAGGTTCAACTTTCTGCCATCCAGAAGGAGCTTCGCCCCCTCCTTTATCCCCTTTTCTATAAACCCTATAACCCTCTTCTTTGACTCTCCATTTTGCAATGGGCCCATCTGAACCGATTCGTCGAGCCCGTCGCCAACCCTTATCTTCCAGGCCGCATCCACGAATTCCTCCACAAACCGGTTGTAGAATGCATCATCTCCGACTACCACTGCATTAGCCCCGGATAGGCATCGTTGCCCTGTGTTGCCGAAAAACGAGGTCATGAGGCTCGGTATAGTACTATCGAGGTCGGCGTCTGGCAGTATCACCAAGAAGTTCTTGGCCCCACATTGGGCAATAACCCTCTTCCCCGTTTCGCCGCACCTCCTGTAAATTGTTTTTCCTACCGGTGTTGATCCGACAAACGTCATCCCCTTAATATCCGGGTGCTCCAAGAGGTAATTTGCCACATCTGCCGCGCCGTGGACGAGGTTTACGACGCCCGGTGGAATCCCGGCTTCATCCAAGAGCTTAAAGAGCTCGACCTGGCTCATGGGATCTCTCGGTGAGGGCTTCACTATGAATGTGTTCCCCGTGGCGATGGCAAACGGCATGTACCAGAGCGGCACCATGAAAGGGAAGTTGAAGGGGGCAATGTGACCAAACACTCCCAATGGCTGGTAGATACAGTATTCATCGATATCAGTGGCGATATCCTCCAGGTTATACCCCTGCATCAATGATGGAATTCCCGCAGCGACCTCTACCATCTCAATCCCGCGCCTCGTTTCCCCCCTGGATTCATCGATTGTCTTGCCGTGTTCCTCGGTCTGAACTCTGCTGAGCTCGTCGAAATTCTCCTCCAACAACTCCCGCAACCTGTGAAGATATCTCGCTCTGGTGACCGGTGGCGTATTCCTCCATTCCGGAAAGGCATTTTTCGCCGCCCGAACCGCTTGGTCGACCTCTGCCTTTGTAGACATGGGAACGTGGCACAAGAGCTTATCCCATGCAGGATTTCGAACCTCCCCGTATTCCGCTGATTCAGAGTCATCCCATTCGCCATTGATGAAATTCCTTAGTTTCTCCACGCTCATAAACCCGCACCCCTTCCATTCTTGATCCCACTGCTTACGAAGCTCTTCGCTGGCTCAACAATCCCCTCACCATGTTTTCTTCGGCTGTTCGACAGTGTCTTTCAGTTATGCCTGTGCAACCTGCTGTGGAGATTCATCGGTTACACTTCGCTCCACCATCTTGGACTTACTGAAATCCAAGACAACGGATTTCGCTCCAAAGCTCTTGGCCAACGTCTCCATGGTCTGCCGGGCGGATTTCTGGATCTCCGAGCTCAATCGATTGATCAGTCCATCGGCCATCAGAGAAGCCTGTTTCAACGCCTCATCCATTAGCCTGTTCCGCTCCTCTTCGTCGAAGCTCATTCCGAAGAATTCACTCACGAGGCCGGGCAAGAGCCAAGGCAGCAACTTCGTCTTCTGTTCATCGTAAAGATTTATTCGCCTTATGCTGATATCGTACAGGCATTGTGGCATCTTGATGGTAAACTCACCCTCCTCCGCATCGGCAACGGTAAAATCGGGACTCTTCAGGTCGTAGCGAAAATTTATCTCGAATTCGAAAACCATGGCCATCTTCTTGTTTGAGACCAGCCACGTGAGGTAGCGCTTTCCCACATCTCCGAACCAATTCCTCGCTGCCGTAACGATCTCCTTGGTGAAGGCCTTGAAAACAACCAATTCACCGACGGATTTCATGTTCTCCACAAAGGCATAGATCTGGTGCTCCGGAAGCCCCTCTTTGGGGCCCTTCTTGGAGAACATCCTCTTTACCGCTATTACTCCGACAGCACCCAGAGCGATGCCGAAAACGAGAACGATCAGGGTAAATTCCATCTGGAACCTCCTCCCCCGATTGCCCAGGGGAAAAATGAAAAGCCACTTGGGCGTATAGAAGCTTATGGTTAAAATCCAGCCACTGTCAAGTACAATCGCCATTGCGGCCGAGGGGAGGGTTGGCCATTGGACGGGTTAGGTATTGACTTCTCCAGTGAATTTGCTTAAATGGCCTGGTAAATCCTGCTAACGGCAAATCTGGGAGCGCATAGGCTACTATTTATCACCCAAGAGCCAAGAGCATAAGATGAGGAGGGAATTATGAGTAGTTTAAAGGATCGCATGATTCGCGCTGCCAAGCTGGATGTTCGCCTCTATGAGGAGGTGGAAGCTGACACGGAGGCTATGGGCCAGGCTATGACAGTTGTTGTTCTCTCCAGCATAGCGGCTGGGCTGGGAACAATTACGAGAGGAGGGGGGGCCGGTGCAATACCGAGCATTCTCCTGGGAACGGTTTTTGCCCTTATTAGTTGGTATGCCTGGGCGTATCTCACGTACTTTATCGGAACGAAATTCCTCCCCGAGCCCCAAACCAGAGCAAATCCCGGCGAACTTTTGCGAACAATCGGCTTTTCCAGCTCCCCCGGCTTGATTCGGGTATTGGGTATCATACCCGGGTTGACGGGAATCGTCTTCTTCGTCGGCTCAATCTGGATGTTAATTGCAATGGTGATCGCGGTCAGACAGGCCCTGGATTATGAAAGCACCCTCCGTGCCTCAGGGGTTTGTCTAATAGGCTGGATCATTCAAGGATTAATCCTTGCGTTGTTGTTTTCCATTTTGGGGGGCCCGCCCACTGTTTAGCGCTCTTTCAGCAAGAATCCTGCCGATGTAGCAATGGTTGAAGCTGAAAAGTCCAACACAATTTGCATCTGATACAGATTCAAGACTGGTAAATACGTAAAAGATAGCCAAACTGGTGCCGGGTTCCAAAGCAAAGCACCTGGAACCTGTCTATTCCACCATCTTTATCTGAATTCCTCTGAATAATAGAGTATATTATCAGGAGGTAAATAGAACGTTTTTGTTTGGGAATCCATTTTGAGGCATCTCATTCACGACCATCCATTCGTCTTTAAGGGGGATAAGAATGAATAGGGGAGTTTTCAGAAAGGGTTTCGCAAGGGGGCTTTTGATCGCAGGCGGCATGCTCCTCCTCCTTTTGGTTGCTGCACCCGGCTCTGGAGAGACACCACCAGCACCCGAGAAGGAGGTTGACGTCACAACAAAAGACCTTAAAGAGCTCGTGGACCTGTTGGAGAATCCCGAGAGAAGGGAGGTCTTTGTCAAGGATTTGAAGAATCTGATCCAGTTGCGAGAGGCCGCCAGAGGCGAGGCCGGGGAAGTTGAAAGAGCTCCCGAGAGAAAAGAAAGGCAAGTGCTCGCCATCGAGAAGGCATTCATCAGTCTTGAGTCCGTGTTCAAAGGGGTCTTGAATGCCGGGGCCAGTACTGCTTCTTTGGTGGGACGAATGCCTGGAGGCCTTGGAAGAGCCAAGGTCTTTCTCTCCAAGCCCGAGAACCTATCCAGGTTGCTGAGGCTTTTTGGAACTATCGCAGGCGGTATCGTGATCGCACTGGTTGTGGGACTCTTCTTTCGGAGGTTTGCCCCAATGAGAGAGGAACGCGAGAGAAGCTTCCCTTCCAAGCTGAGTAGCGCGGTCATTCAGGTGTTTCTTGGCCTCGCACCGTATGCGGCACTTCTGGTTTCCCTCTTCGTCCTGTTTGAGGTGCTTCCATCCTTTCCCCTCGGCCATACCCTGACCATCCTCATCTTTGTAGTGGTATTTTTCTACCGACTCGCCCTCGCCGTATTCAGCGTCCTGTTAGCTCCCGAAGATGGAACGATGAGGATACTGTCCCTGAGAGACGAAAGCGCCAACTATTTCTGGGTTTGGGCGGTCCGTTTTAGCAACTATACTGCCTTCTATTTCGTCGTGACCGGGGTCTTGCTCGTTGTAGGGGTTGCCGACCCCCCCCTTCTCTTCGTTCGGGGCATTCTCCTCATTATATTCCCCCTCATGATAAGCATATTTATCTTGCAGATAGCCCGTGAGATCCGGATGAGGTTCGAAACCCCTCAGGAAAACCCGGGCGGTTCAGGGGAAGGCTTCAAAAAACTCCTCGGCTTAGCGGTCCGATTTTGGCCAATCCCCGCCTTGGCGTATTCGTGGATGCTATTTTTGTTTCTCATCACCCGGTACGAGACGGGTTTCCGCTACCTTTTCGGAGCGACGCTTCGGACTGCCATTGCGGTCGTGGCCCTTTTTCTGGCCCTTTGGCTCATCGATTGGGCCTTCGAGAAGCTCTTTGCCGTGGGTGAGAGGATCAAGGCACGGTTTCCGGGGATCGAACAGAAGACAAACCAGTACATTCGCTTGATGGAAAGGGCCATGGGTATAGTTGCGGTGGTCTTCGCCCTCGGGTTCATCGTGGAATTCTGGGGCATGCCAGTTTCCGCCCTCGTCGCTTCGAGAGTCGGCTCCCAAATTCTTCTCAGGGCAATAGCCATTCTCATCACCGTTGGTGTGGTCGTCGCCATCGTACAGATCAGCCAACTCGTATGCGATCGTCTGCTTCGGGAGGGAAAGGGAAAGAAGCTGACCAAAAAGAAGAAGACCTTTATTCCCCTAATTAACACCACCGTCAAAATAGCCGCCGCGTTCATCGGGGGGATCGTGGTCTTGGATCAACTGGGCGTGAACACCAGGCCCATTTTGGCCGGTGCAGGCATTGTTGGTTTGGCCGTTGGCTTCGGGGCCCAGACGCTTGTCAAGGACGTCATAAACGGCCTCTTCATTCTCTTGCAAGACCTCATCTCGGTGGGCGATGTTGCTGTATTCGGGGATAAGGGAGGGTTGGTTGAGGCGGTAGGGCTTCGCACCGTCACCTTAAGGGATCTGGCGGGAAATGTACACGTCATCCCCAATAGCTCCATCGAAACAGTCACCAACATGACCAAGGGGTACTCCAGGTACGTCTTTGATGTGGGTGTGGCGTACAGGGAGGATGTGGACGAGGTCATGGAGGTGCTGCGCGAGATCGGCGATGAGATGCAGAACGACCCCGAATATAAGAAGGATATTCTGGAGCCCCTTGAGATACTTGGAGTGGATCAGTTTGCAGATTCGGCTGTAATCATCAAGGCTCGGATCACCACGAAGCCCATCCGACAATGGGCCGTGGGCCGGGAATTCAACCGGCGGATGAAGAAGGCCTTCGACGAGCGGGGTATTGAGATCCCCTTCCCCCATCGAACCATTTACATGGGGGAACCAAAGGAGGGCCGGGCGCCTGCTTTGCAAGTCGATCTCCAGGAAACAAACGTATTCCGGGGCGGGAACCCGGATAAGGAATAGGAAGCGGGTAAATATGTCATAACGGCTGTAAAAAAGCGATCTCGGGTTTAATGATGACGCGTCGGATTCATCTATTCATGTGGGCCGGATTGATCTCCCTTCTCTCATGGGCGGCGCCCGTTTCGGGCGATGAGGTCCGCCTCGCCAATGGCGACCGGCTCACCGGTGAAATAGTGAGGATGGAAAAGGGGTTCCTTCTCCTGAAAACCGCCTATGCAGGAGATATTCGAGTGAAGTGGCCGGAGGTGGTATGTATCACATCGGATCGGGAGCTTGTTTTCCACCTGGAGAACAAAGAGATCTGGATTGGCCGTGCCGATTGTCCGGCCAGCGGGAAGATTCAAATCCTGGTGGAGAGGGTCGGGGAGTCGGCCGAGCTCTTCCTGGATGAATTGGAGGCCATAAATCCCTCCCCACCGCCCCCTGCAGTCACCTATAAGGGAAACATTGCCGGTGGGGGCAACGCCACCAGTGGTAATACTGACGACACAGCGGCCTACGTCTCAGCCGGGTTCGAAGCTCGATCCAAGAGGCACCGCTTCACCCTGGCGGGCAAATATAACTACGGCGAGACCGATGGTGAGATTACAACGAGAAACGGCCTGGGTAGACTCAAGTACGATTTTTTCCTGAAAAAAGGGCTCTACACGTTTGCCCACGCGCGGTTCGAGCGGGATGACTTTCAGGACATAAAACTACGGAGCACGCTGGGCCTGGGTTTGGGATATCAGATTCTCGATACCGAGCGTATAAGCCTATTCGCCGAAGCTGGAGCATCCTATTTCAATGAGGATTTCATGAAGGCCAAGGATAGGGACTTTGTTTCGGCTCGCGAGTCATGGGGCCTCAACGTGGATATCATACCGAAGCGAATCAAATTTTTCCATCTTCACGAGCTGTACTACAGGCTGGACGAGTCGAAAACGTATTTCCTCTCCTCTGAGCAGGGATTCCGTTTCCTGCTATTTCGCAACTTCTTTGCGAGTTTTCAGGTGGATTTTTCCTATTCCAGCAAGCCGTCACCAGGAAGGGAAAGGGCAGATATCGCATATATTGGCAGCCTTGGCTATGAATTCGAGTTTTGACAACGAATAATCAACAAGGGGTATGCATGAGAATTGGCAATCCTTCGATGAGGGTTCTCGCCATCAACTGCGGAAGTTCTACATTAAAGTTTCAGCTTTTTAAGGTGGAGCGGGAAGACAATCGCTATGGACAGGAAAGGCGGCTGGCCCAGGGCCTCGTGGAGGAGATCGGCTCCAAAGGAGCCATGGATTTTACCATGGAGAGCGGTGATTCACTGCAAAAGTCCCTGACGATCGCCGACCATGGCCAGGCAACACGACATGTGCTCGCATGGCTCGAATCCGTAGGTCTTCTAGAACGTGAGGGGTCTTGGGCAGTTGGGCACCGGGTCGTTCACGGTGGGAGGCAGTTTACCGGAGCGGTTGCCATCGACGACCAGGTCTTAGCGGCCATTGAGGCCGTGAGCGAGCTTGCGCCCCTGCATAACGAGCCCGCTCTCCGGGCTATCTATGCAGCCAGGGAGGCGTTGGGGCCTGAGGTTCCAATGGTAGCGGTTTTCGACACTGCCTTTCACACAACCCTTCCCAAAAAAGCCTCGGAATATGCCATTCCGGGAGATCTCGCTGCGAAGCATGGAATTCGCCGCTACGGGTTTCACGGCATAGCCCATCGATACATGGCCGAGAGGTATTGTGACATCACATCCAAGCCCATCGAGGCGACAAAGCTAATCACGCTGCAGTTGGGCAACGGCTGCTCTGCTGCGGCGGTTGCGGGCGGGCGTTCCACAGACACCTCCATGGGATTCACACCCCTCGAGGGCCTCATGATGGGGACGCGCACGGGAGATCTTGACCCGACAGTGCCCGGGTTTCTGGCCCACAGAGAGGGGGTGGGAATCGATGAGGTGGAAACGTGGCTCAACACCCAATCGGGCCTTCTCGGGGTGTCCGGACGCTCTCGCGACATGCGGGACCTATTGCAGGCGGAGCGCCAAGGAGATGCCAGGGCCGGGTTGGCCCTGGAGATGTTCTGTTACCGGGTCCGAAAGTACATCGGAGCATACCTGGCCGTCCTCGGTGGGGCAGACGCCGTCGTCTTCGGTGGAGGAATCGGGGAGAATGCGGCGGAGGTTCGATCACGCATCTGCTCCGGTATGGAATGGTGCGGGCTTCGGCTGGACGAGGATCTCAATGCCAAAGCGTTGGGCTCTGAGATGCGTATCAGTGTGGATGACGCCAAGGTTCACGCCTACGTCATCCCGGTCGACGAAGCGGTGATGATCGCCCATGAGACGCGCCGTTATCTTCGGCGCGACAATGGGTGATTGAATGCACGAGGTCAACAACCCGGTATACAAGGAAGGAGGATATCATGGGCAAACCCCTCTCCAAAGAAGAGCTGGAGGCCATGAACGCTTATTGGCGGGCGGCCAACTACCTCTCCGTTGGACAGATCTATCTCTATGACAATCCCCTGCTGAGGGAACCCCTGAAGATAGAGCATATCAAGCCCCGGTTGCTCGGACATTGGGGTACTACCCCTGGGCTCAACTTCATCTACGTTCACCTCAACCGCCTGATCAAGGCCCAGGACCTCGACATGATCTTCATCTGCGGTCCAGGTCATGGCGGACCAGCGATGGTTGCCAACACGTACCTGGAGGGAACGTACAGCGAGCTCTACCCCAACATTTCTCAGGATGCCGAGGGCATGAAGAGGCTCTTCAAGCAGTTCTCGTTCCCCGGTGGAATCCCGAGTCACGCCGCCCCCGAAACCCCGGGTTCCATCCACGAGGGCGGTGAGCTTGGGTATGCAGTCTCCCATGCCTATGGGGCCGCCTTCGACAATCCCGACCTCATCGTTGCGTGCACAGTGGGCGATGGTGAAGCCGAAACGGGGGCCCTCGCCACTGCCTGGCACTCGAACAAGTTCCTCAACCCAATCACCGACGGCGCCGTCCTTCCCATCCTTCACCTGAACGGATATAAGATTGCCAACCCAACAGTGCTTGCGCGGATCAGCCATGAGGAGCTCGAGAGCCTGTTCGTTGGCTACGGCTATAAGCCCTATTTTGTCGAGGGATCGGAACCCGAAACCATGCACCAGCTCATGGCGGAAACCCTGGATACCGTTATTGGCGAGATTAAGGCGATCCACAACGAGGCCCGCAATAAGGGTATTGCAAGGCGTCCCCGGTGGCCCATGATTGTCCTGCGGACTCCCAAGGGATGGACGGGGCCGAAGGAAGTCGACGGCCTGAAAACGGAGGATTTCTGGCGATCGCATCAAGTTCCCTTCGCGGAGATGGCGGAGAAGCCGAATCATGTAAAGCTCCTCGAGAGGTGGATGAAGAGCTACAAGCCCAAGGAGCTTTTCGATGAAACAGGGAAGTTGATTCCGCAGCTGGCGGAACTGGCTCC
This sequence comes from uncultured Syntrophobacterales bacterium, assembly GCA_964346935.1. Lineage (GTDB taxonomy): Bacteria > Desulfobacterota > BSN033 > WVXP01. Next base: position 7,909 of record CAYFXP010000073.1, on the reverse strand, counting down.
CAAGGGAGAACGCCGTATGGGGGCCAATCCCCACGCGAATGGAGGACTATTGCTCAAGGACCTGAAGATCCCAGACTTTCGGGACTACGCCCTAAAAGTACCGAAGCCGGGTCAAGTCACCGCAGAGGCTACCCGGGTAATGGGCGCCCTTTTGCGGGATATCATGAAGCTCAACAAGGAGCAGGGGAATTTCCGGGTAATGGGGCCGGATGAGACCGCGTCGAACCGTCTCGGTGCCCTATTCGAGGTGACGAACAAAACGTGGATGGCTGAAACGATTCCCGATGATGACCACCTTTCCCCAGATGGGCGGGTGATGGAGATCCTCAGCGAACATACCTGTCAGGGCTGGCTGGAAGGGTATCTCCTCACGGGTCGGCACGGTTTCTTCTCCTGCTACGAGGCATTTATCCACATTGTCGACTCAATGTTCAACCAGCACGCCAAGTGGCTTAAGGTAACCCAAGAGGAAATCCCGTGGAGGCGTCCCATCGCCTCCCTCAACTACCTGCTCACATCCCACGTCTGGCGGCAGGACCATAACGGATTCAGCCACCAGGACCCGGGTTTTATCGACCACGTGGTGAATAAGAAGGCAAATGTGGTCCGGGTATACTTTCCTCCCGATGCCAACACTCTTCTCTCGGTAACCGATCACTGCTTGCGGAGCCGGGACTATGTCAACGTCATTGTGGCGGGAAAGCAGCCGGCGCCGCAGTGGCTCGATATGGATGCCGCCGTCAAGCACTGTACCTCAGGAATCGGGATCTGGGAGTGGGCGAGCAACGATAAGGGCGCTGAGCCAGATGTGGTGATGGCGTGTTGTGGAGACGTTCCGACGCTCGAGACCCTTGCCGCCGTTGACATTCTCCGCCAGCAAGTGCCCGATCTGAAAGTTCGGGTGGTCAACGTGGTCGATCTGATGACGCTCCAGCCCAGGGAGGAACACCCCCACGGTCTCTCGGATTGGGACTTTGACGCGCTGTTTACCACGGACAAGCCGATTATCTTTGTGTATCACGGATACCCCTGGCTGATCCACCGCCTGACCTACCGGCGGACGAACCACAAGAACCTCCACGTCAGGGGGTATAAGGAGGAGGGAACCACCACCACGCCCTTCGATATGGTTGTCCTCAACGATCTGGATCGATTCCACCTGGTGGCAGATGTGATTAACCGCGTGCCCAAGCTTGGGTACATGGCTGCCTATACCAAACAATTCGTCCGCGACAAGCTCATCGACCACAAGGAGTACATCAGAAAGTATGGTCAGGATATGCCGGAGATTCGGGAATGGACGTGGAAATGGGCCGACGAATGAGGGAGCGTTTGTCGGGGCGGCCCCAGAGGGAACTTTTGATCAAGGGAGCTGACTTTTTGTAGCGATTCAAAGGAGAGGTAGATGCCATGAGAACATCCTCCCGGAAACCTTCTGATTCCCATACGATAGCCTATTTTTCCATGGAGGTTGGCCTTGAGCCGGCCATGCCGACATACAGCGGCGGCCTCGGCGTTCTTGCGGGGGACACCCTGCGAGCCGCAGCGGACCTGGACATCCCAATGGTTGGCGTGACGCTGCTCCACCAAAAGGGGTATTTCTGCCAGCACCTGGATGGCCAAGGGAATCAATCGGAGAGCCCTTGCCACTGGAGTCCCCACGAGTTCCTTGAACCTATACAGCACCGTGTATTGTTGAATATTGAGGGGCGCGAGGTAAGGGTCAGCACATGGCGTCGTTTTGTCATCGGCGTATCCGGGCATACCGTGCCCGTGTACTTTCTTGACACCGACCTTCCGGGAAATGGTCCCTGGGATCGAGCCATTACCGATCAGCTGTACGGCGGGGATGAACGCTACCGCCTGTGCCAGGAAGCCGTTTTAGGGTTGGGTGGGGTGGCCATGCTCAGGGCCCTGGGCTATGGAAACGTGAAAGCTTACCACATGAACGAGGGGCATTCCGCGCTGTTAACCCTGGCATTATTGGAGGAGCGGACAAAGGGGGGCAACCTACAGAGCATAACCGAGGCGGACATCGATGCGGTGCGCCAACGGTGTGTTTTCACCACCCACACCCCCGTCCCTGCGGGCCATGATCAGTTTTCATGGGACCTTGTCCAGAGAGTGCTCGGGGAGCAGCGTGCCAACTTCTTGGCATCCGCTCAGTGTTGCCTGGACCACAGCTTGAACATGACCTACCTTGCCCTCTTCTTTTCGCGGTATATCAATGGGGTTTCTCACCGCCATGAGGAGATCTCCGAAAGTATGTTTCCCAACTATCCCATCAATTCCGTTACCAACGGTGTACACGCCCTCACCTGGACCTCGCCGCCCTTCCAACGCCTCTATGACCACCATATTGATGAGTGGCGCCAAGATAATCTGTACTTGCGCTATGCCATAAGCATCCCCCTCGATGAAATCATTGAAGCCCATGCCGAGGCTAAACGGGAGCTTCTCGCTGAGGTGGAACGGCGGGCCGGCATGCGCATGAACCCCTCGGCAATGACGCTCGGCTTTGCTCGGCGGGCCACCGCCTACAAACGAGCGGACCTTCTATTCTCAGACCTTCAACGCTTAAAGGACATGGCGGACAGGGTCGGCCCGCTGCAGGTCATTTACGCGGGGAAGGCACATCCGCGGGACGAGGGCGGCAAGGCGATGATTCAACGGATATTCGAAACAATGGCAGCTTTAAAGGATGTCGTCCCCCTTGTATACCTGGAGGACTACGACATGGCGCTCGCCAAATATATGTGTGCCGGCGTTGATCTGTGGCTCAACACGCCGCAGAAACCGCAGGAGGCCTCTGGCACGAGCGGTATGAAGGCGGCGCTCAACGGTGTGCCAAGCCTGAGCATATTGGACGGGTGGTGGATCGAGGGCCATGTGGAGGGTATCACGGGTTGGTCTGTCGGCGAGAGTTGGGACCCGGAGAGCAATCCCTCAGCGGAGATCGCCTCGCTTTATAACAAATTGGAATCGGTAATCCTCCCCATGTTTTATCAGCGCCCCCGTGCGTATGCGGAGGTCATGCGCTCGGCAATTGCCCTCAACGGTTCCTTCTTCAACACACAACGCATGATGTCCCAGTATTTGAACAACGCCTATAGAGCCGCCGATAAAATCTAGTATACAAGAACTCATCGAAGGAGGTGTTAACCATGAAGGTTTTTTGCGTGATCCATTGAAAGATTTTGCTGGCAAAGAAATAAATATTGGGCAAAGAAGTCGATGCTTCATCGACAGGTATGTGGCCCTTTCCTGCTCACTTGTGTTTTTCTTCTTCTTGCCGACTTCGTCTCACCAGATAGTATCCAATTGAGAGGGTAACGATAATAATTCCCAGCCCCACTAATGTCGAACTCGGAACTTTTTTGATGTCCAAGATAATGACCTTCCGGGCAATGGCAATCATAGCAACTATTAATACCACTTCGACGTGAAACACATCTCTAATGATATAGGCCTTGATCGTATCAAGCAGCTCAATACCTATTAAGACTAACAAAAAAAGCCCAAAGATTTCAAGCAATTGATCAATCCTGAGTATTGCTATAGGAGGAGTAATAATATCGCTTACGATAAGCCAGGCTAATTCTATCGCAGCTAGCAACACAACGATGGCCATCATCACCATAAGGGAGGTGATGATTATCATTTCAAATTTTCTCATGTACTGAAGCATATGTCACTCCCTAGCAATCATTGTTTCTCCTTGATCTTGAACTGGACCTGAGGCGGCTTGATACTGACCACGGCCACCCTTTCGTTGGGCAAAACGATCTGACCCCGGGTGATGCGAAAGATCCTGGTGCCATAACGGGCCGAGGAGACATCGATGGCTGCATGCACGTTATTTTCGGACAAGATGCTCGCGTCCTTTCTGAGCCCTCGAACCTTGATCTGCACCTCGGGATTCACTGGTTCCAAGATCTCCATCTGTTCCGGCAGATTCTTTATCTGTAAAGGGACCCTGAGCGTAACCTCGAAGTTCTGTTGCCCTGCTAGCAGCAGCCATAGGAAGCTGACCAAACCGAAGGTTCCCACCTTTGCGAGCCATCGATTGGAAACGAAGGAACGAATCCTCTCCCACCAGGTCATGCTGGGAAGTCCCCGCGTGGTGACGGCCTCAGTAGCCAATTGAGAAAGAAGCCCGGAATTCTCGATATGGATCATCTGCCGGCCGCGGGCCAGGGAGACCTCACCCCGTTCCTCCGATACCACCACCACCCAGGCATCGCAGTGTTCGGCAAGCCCCAAGGCCGCCCGATGCCTGGTCCCCCATTGTTTTGGAAGCCCATCGGCGGAACTCAGGGGAAGATAACAGGCTACCTGTGCAACCCTCCCCTTCTGGAGGAGCATGGCCCCATCATGCAGGGGGGAATCCTTTTGAAAGATGCTCATAAGGAGCTGGGAGCTCGGTTCAGCGTCCAGCTGAATGCCTCCTGTCACGAGCTCCTCCACCCGATCCGTGCGCTCGATGATGACAAGGGCACCGATTTTCCGCTCGGCCAGCGAGAAGATCCCTTCAACGAAATTCGGCACCCAGTCTTCTGTCCGGGACACACCGCGCAATCCGATGATCTTAAGGGGATTGACGCGTTCGAGCACCTGCCGAATCTCGGATTGGAAGAGGATGATGAGCAGTATAACCAATACCTGCCAGAAGATCTGAAATACCCAGGTGGTGAGGAAAAGCCCCCAGGACCGAGCCACGGTATAGACAGTCCCCAGGACCAAGAGACCCACCAAAGCCTTAAAGGCCTTCGTTCCAGAGAACCAGAGGTAAAGGTGATACGTTACCGCGGTGAGAAACAAGATGTCGATTACATCCTGGTATCGCAGATAAACTAAAATCCCAAACGGATTCATCGCCGTTTTCTCAGTATTCCACCACTGGGTTATACTTCTTACATTTTTTCATTTTCGCGGGCTGAGTTCAACTACTTTAAGGGACATTTAGCAAGGACAATGCCAACAGCAGGCGGCTATCTGAGAAAACCGGCCCTTCCATACATTTCCGTCATCTCAAGGAGCTTCGAAGCCACATCAGGCGTCAGCAGGTCCTGCACAAGCCGCCATTCCCAATTGCCCGCTAACGTGGCCGGCCGGTTCATTCGCGCCTCCTCCCCGAGACCGAGGATATCCTGCATGGGAAAGATGACCGTGTTTGCGGCGGACACCATGAGGAGCCTGATCAGCTCCCAGTGAAGCTCCTCGATCGGGACATCCCTTCCGAGATAGCGCAGGAGCCTCTTCTTATCCTCAGGGGCTTCCTCACCTTCAAACCATCCCCTTATGGTATTATTGTCATGGGTTCCGGTATATGCCACGCAGTTTTTCGGCAAGTTATGGGGTATGTAGGGATTCGTGGGAAGGTCCTCGCCGAAGGCAAACAACAGTACCTTCATGCCCGGAAGCTCGAAGTTTAGCATGACTTCCCTCACGTCCGGAGTGATGATGCCCAGGTCTTCTGCAACGATGGGCAAGAATGGAAACTTCCTCGTAAGCTGATTGAGGAAATCCATGGCGGGGGCTTCAACCCACCTCCCGTTGATGGCGGTCTCCTCCGTCGCTGGCACCTCCCAATAGGCCACAAGCCCTCGAAAGTGGTCGATCCTCACGATATCGCATAGGTGGAGGTTCCTCTCCATTCGTTGGACCCACCAGGAATACCCGTGTTCCCCGAGCGCATCCCAGCGATAAACGGGGTTACCCCAGAGCTGTCCGGTCTCACTGAAATAATCCGGGGGAACGCCCGCCACGACAGAAGGTCTTTTCCCATCGTCAAGCTTGAAGAACTCGGGGTAAACCCACACATCCGCGCTGTCATGTTCCACGTAAATGGGGAGATCCCCGATGATTTGAATTCCATGTTGACTACAGTAGCTTCTCAGGGAGCTCCATTGCTTGAAGAAAATATACTGGAGGAAGTTCTCCACGTCGACCTTCTCGTGGAGCTCCTTTTTCGCCCGTTGCAGCGCCTCCGGTTCCCTGTCTCGTATGTCTTGGGGCCAATCGCTCCATACCTTTCCCCCAAAATGGGATTTCAGGGCCATAAAAAGCGCGAAGTCGTCAAGCCAATGGGAGTTCTCGGAGCAGAATTTCTCATATTCATACCGAGGCTTTTTCCTTCCGAAACGTTCATACGCCTTGTCCAAGAGCTCTGCCTTAAAGGCACCCACAGCCCGATAATCAACCTTATCCGCCGGAAAATCGGGCGGGGATTTAACATCCGCTCTGTCGAGTAAGCCATCCCGGAACAGAAGCTCGGGGCTTATGAGCAATGGATTACATGCGAAGGCTGAGGTGCTGTGGTAGGGAGAGTTGTAGTGCTCCGGATCCGTTGGGTTCAGGGGAAGGATCTGCCAGAGGCCCTGTTTGGTCTGGGCGAGAAAATCCACGAACCGGAAAGCCCCCGGCCCCATATCCCCGACGCCAAAGGGGGACGGAAGGGACGTCAGATGGAGTAGGATACCGCTTGTTCGCCTTTTCATGTCTCCTCCTTCATGAGCAGTGCAACGGGGAAATGGGTAAGAATCTCACCCATGATAGGCTTGCTATCGCCGTTCAGATATTGATTCGTAATCACATTCCTCCAACGGTTGGCAATTCCCTCGGGGAGGAGGATACGCGTATCATCCCACACCCCCTGGCCAAAAGGGTACTCTCCTTCCTTTATCATACCGGTTAGGAATCTCGGTACGATGGTCACCGCCCACTCCTCCTCTTGGTTCCTCCCAAACGCAATAACATGCTCCTTGAGCTTTCCCGCGGCTTCCAGCGGAACATCAGCCCCTTTCTGAAAGACCTCTGGATGTGCGTTTCTCGCCCTAAGGGCTCGATATATCAGGAAGAGCTTAATCCTTCCATCCCCTTTCGTCCGTAAGAGCTCACTGATGAGGTCCAGGATTTCCCCATCCTCCCTTTTTCTAAGGCCCTCGAGAAAGCTCCTCCTCTTTTCGAAGTCGACCGGGCGACGGTTATCGGGGTCCACGAGATTCAGGTCCCACAGCTCCGATCCCTGATAGAAATCCGGCACCCCCGGGGCCGTGATCTTGATCAACGCCTGGGAGAGGGAATTGAATAGCCCATAGTGCGATACCTTCTTCTGGAAAGGCAGGAATTCTTCCAGAAAGGGGTTCCCCTCCTCGTCACCGAGAATTTCCTGGAGGAAGGAAATAAACGCATTCTCGTAGTCGGTATCCGGTTTGAGCCATGCAGTGTGTACTTTAGCCTCCCTGACTGCCTTTATGATGTACTCCTTCATCCGTTCCCTGAATGTGTGGAGTTCTTCACCTTCGGGAAATGGAAAACCTCCGATGAGGGTCTGGTAAAGGAAGTATTCGTCATTTCTGTCCGGGACACCTCTGCCATGGACCCTTTTCTTCTTTTTCCTGTTTATCTTGCTCCACGTTTTGACGCTTTTCTCCCATTCCTTGGGCATCTCAGAGAGAACATTTAGCCTCGCCCTCACATCCTCGCCTCTCTTGGTATCATGGGTGGAGGTCGCGTTCAATGAGTGGGGCCAGAGGTGGGCCCTCTTTTCGAGGAAATGATGGAACTCCGCTGTCGAAATGCCGAATCCATCCGGATTTCCCCCAACTTCGTTGAGGGAAAGGAGCCTGTTATAGACATAGAGGGTTGTGTCCTCAAAGCCCTTTGCCATGAGCGGTCCCGTGAATTGTTGGAACCTCATTACGAAATGAATCCACTGATTCTTGTCCTCCTCCGAGAGATAATCCCCGAAATCCAGAAGGAGGAACCTCTCGATGAACTGGAGCTCATTCAACAGGCCTGGGCTGCTTTCTTTAGCCCTCTCAATAGCCTCCTCGATGTATGAGGGATCCGCTTCCCGGGAGATCCCCTTTCCGATATACGTCCGATAAACGGGGAAATGGGCCAT
>CAYFXP010000072.1:0-1978 GCA_964346935.1 uncultured Syntrophobacterales bacterium | reverse complement strand
ACGGGGGCAGCAATCAGCGAAATTCTCCATGAAGAACTGCTCGACCTCGGCATCGGCGACGTCTTCTTCAAACCGTTCCCCATCGAGGGCCTGGTCATCGCTGTTAAAAAGGCACTGCGGACAAGGCAACTGGCCGTGGGGGCCAAGAGGCTGAAAGAACAACTGCAATTGGCAAGGACCCGTCTTCGGGAAACCGCGGACCGCTACCTCTGGGATTCCCTGACGGGCTCGCCTGAGTGCCAGATTTATAATGATAGATATTTGAGGGATCAGTTACACCGCGAACTAAAGAGGGCCCGCCGACATAACCGATACCTATCTTTGATGTTGCTGAGCCTGACCTCCCCGGAAAAGGTCAAGGGACTTGGCCCGAGGAAAACCGATCGATATCTCGTAGAGATGGCCAAGGTAGTGAGGCAAAACATCCGCGCGGAGGATACGGTCGGTCGGCACGGCCAGGGGTTTGCTTTCATATTTCCCGAGACCGAAAGCAACGGAACCAGGTGTGTAATCCAGCGACTCAAGGACCTCATCCGGGACCACCCTCCTTTTCTTGACGACCCTCAATTCAAAAAGCTCAATCGCCGATTGAACTTTACCTCCTACAGTTACCCAGAGCAGCTCGAAATCCCAATTCTCACATGACGGGAAGGTTAAGGTGAAGGTCAAGGCTAAGGAAAAACCCGTGCTGCAGCTGACATGTGCTTTTGACCCATAACTCGCTCACTGGATACTGCCTACTGCTTACTCCCTACTGCTTACTATATCGTCTCAGCCTCAGCCTGCACCGTACTTCCTACTCCTTAATTCTCCATTCTTCATTCTCCTATCCCCCTTAACCTCAACCTTAACCTCTCAGCTTTGGCATTTGGATTTTGAACTTTAACATTTGACATTTCCCCTTCCGCCTCTAAGGCCGGGCAAAACTTCCTTGACGAAGGTACAGATTTATGGGAAATTATACAAAAATCTATCGATACTGTTCCGCGTTTTAGAGGTAAGCCAATACGGTCATAAGCAAGAAAGAGAGATCAGATTAAAATAGATAGATTTGGCGATTTCAAGAGAGGTTTCTTTCAAATGTCTATACTTCCTAATGAAAGAAAAGCTTTAAGTACACTTAAGGACCTATTAGAAAAAAAATACGACCTTCGAGATTTTCGAATTTATGGATCTAAAGTTAAGGGAAGTGATTCTCCAGAATCTGATGTAGATGTTATGATCGAGCTTGAAGATTCGTCTCCTATAATTGAATCGGAAATTGACGATCTAATATTTCGACTGAACATACGGTATGATTGTTTAATCACTGCGGTCTATTTCAGCCGAAAAGAGCTGGAAGAAGGTCCCCTTAGCGAATCCCCCCTCTACAAAACGATCTTGTGCGATGGAATCAACCCGTGACTGCCAATGAAAAAAAGAGAGACCTAGCGTTATACAGGCTTCAACAAGCTGAAGAATCTCTGGATGAAGCGAGATTTCTTTATGAAGGGCAGAAGTCGCCTAGCTCTGTAATAAACCGTGCTTATTACGCAATGTACTATTCCGTCCTTGCACTATTCATCTTTGAATCATACTCCTCGTCAAAACATTCTGGAGTCGTTTCATATTTTAATCAGCGTTTCATAAAAGGAAACTTGAATCCGCAAGATGTTGGCAGAGCTATTAATAGGGCATTCGATCTTCGGCAAAGGGGAGATTATCGGGAATATGTCACGATATCAAGAAAGCAAACGAAACCTTTTCTCATTGAGGCAAGGAGATTTATAGACACAGTTCAAAACTACCTGAAAGCAGAGGGATATATCTGACCGACAAAGAGTTGTGGGGAAGCCATACGCTTTTCACTCAACACACGCTGTTCCCCAACACTATTTCGCTCAACAGTGGCGCTTACCCATCTCCCTACAGCACCGTCCTTATTACTGATTACTGCTTACTTCTTTACTGCTTACTCCCTAGTCTGTAATTTCACATT
>CAYFXP010000071.1:0-5561 GCA_964346935.1 uncultured Syntrophobacterales bacterium | reverse complement strand
GGCCGCTGGGACCAAGAGGAAAAAATGAGTTTTGATTCATATAGAGTATTGTTTTCTTTATAGGTTTGTGCTACAGAAGAAAATCTGGATTTGCTGCTTTAGGACGGAAACAGGGCTTTTTTAACCTCAAGTTTCGAAATAGGAGTGGGGATTATGGCCAGTGTAACAGACATAAAACCACGCATGTTGATGGGGCCGGGGCCTTCTGACGTTCACCCGCGAGTTCTGGAAGCGATGGCGATGCCACCTCTCGCGTACTTGGACAGTCAGTTTTTTGAAATCCTCGACGACATTCGCCAAATGTTGAGGGCCGTGTTTCAGACAAAGAACGAACTGACGTTGGCCGTTAGCGGCACGGGCATGGCTGGGATGGAGGCGTGCGTCGTGAACCTTATCGAGCCGGGCGACAACATGCTCGTTTGCGTGGCCGGCTTCTTCGGAATGCGGATGAAGGAGGTTGCCGAACGCGCTGGGGCGGACGTAAAAACCATCGAGATTCCCTGGGGCCGGGTTTTCACCGTCGAGCAGGTTGAACAGGCCCTCAACGATAACGGCCCATTTAAGGCCGTGGGCATCGTTCATGCCGAAACCTCAACAGGAGCAGCCCAACCCATCATGGCGATCAGCAGAGCCGTTCACGATTCCGGGGCCCTTCTCCTGGTCGATACGGTTACCAGCTTAGGCGGCATGGATGTGGACGTGGACGGCTGGGGGATCGACGCCTGTTTTAGCGTCTCGCAGAAATGTCTCTCATGTCCGCCGGGCTTGGCGCCTGTTACATTCAGTCCGGCTGCCGAGCGAGTCATTGCCAATCGCGAGAACGACGTCCGAAGCTGGTACCTGGACGTGAGCATGATACGCCGGTACTGGGAACCGGAGCGGGTTTACCATCACACCGCTCCCATCAACATGTACTACGGTCTGCATGAAGCGCTGCGCATAGTGCTGGAAGAGGGACTCCAGGCCTCATGGCGGCGTCACCGGAAGTGTCACCGTGCGCTCAAGGCCGGCTTGGAAGAGATGGACCTGGCCTACCTGGCCGATCCGGACCATTTACTACCCATGCTGAACGCCGTAGCAGTGCCGGAAGCCGTAGGCGATGGGGAGGTGAGGAAAAGGCTCTCCGACGAGTACGGCATTAGCGTCGGCGGAGGATTGGGAGAGTTCAAGGGCAAGGCGTGGCGCATCGGCCTGATGGGACAGAGCGCCACCCAGCGGCACGTTGATGCATTACTTTCCGCGTTGAAGACGATTCTTGCCGGGAGGTGATGGAGTGGCGAAGGGTTTAAAAGAAAGGATCGAGCAGTTAGCCCAATGGATGTTCGAGGCAAAACACCTCGTCGTCTTTACGGGGGCTGGCATCAGTACAGAATCAGGCCTTCCTGATTTTCGAGGGCCGGATGGTATTTGGACGAGACAGGCCAAAGGGCTTCCCTCAGAGCCCCGGCCATTCTCTTCAGTCGAACCCAATGTGAGCCATCGGGCTATCGTTGAACTTCAGGCTTTGGGTAAACTGCGTTTCCTTATCTCTCAGAATGTGGATAACCTCCATCTGAGGTCGGGCATCAGGCCAGATCTCCTGGCTGAGTTGCACGGCAATACGGCCAAGCTTAGGTGTCAACGGTGTCAGAGCCAGGTAGATAAGTCTCCGCGCTTGGAGAGCTGTTCCTGCGGTGGTCGGTTGGTTTCCAGCGTCGTTGACTTTGGGGACCCCTTGCCCCAAAAAGAGCTGCAAAGCTCCTTCTGGCATTCAGGTCAGTGTGCCCTCTTTCTCGTTGCAGGTTCCAGCCTTGTCGTGAGCCCGGCCAATGAAATGCCAAGAATAGCGCTGGAATCAGGGGCCCGTTTAGTTATTATCAATCAGGGAGAGACTCCCTTGGATAACAGTTGTCATCTTCGTTTTGAGGAAAGGATAGAAGAAGTATTACCCCCAGCGGTGGAGAGGTTAAAGGAACTCATGGAGAATTTTTGATCAATCGCGCGATTCAACATTTTTGGCTCTCAGTCAAGCCAATCTTGTTCTTGCCTTGAAATATTTTCATATCAAATGGATAAAATTGTCCAGATTTGATCGGTAATAACACCCAGACATTCAGATGTTATAATAATTTCGAAAAATTATGCGGAGGTGAGGTATTGGCAGAAGATATGCTGAGCGTTCGAGTGATGTCGGAATAAAGGATTGAATGCCACTTCCAGAGCTCGCTCAGAATGAATAAGGAAGAGGCCCCGGATACCTTACGCATTGAGGGTGCGGTGGTCGAATGCAATCCCGGAAGCCGGGCAGCCCGGAATTTTATAGGATTTGGGGGGGCAGAGCTGCCGGCGCGGTAGTCTGTGAAATTTATGAACCTGGCGCATCACGGCCGTGCATGCGCATTTACACCAGGGATACCGCATCGGGCGGAACATGGGGTGGCGACGGATTAGCCATGCTTAATCATATTTTCTACACGGTTGCCAACCGCCTGAGTACCTTTTTAGGAACCAGGATTACTCGATAAAAGTAATTCAAAGATGACGAGAGGTTTCCCCTTCGGTGACTGTTCGTGTCCGTATCTTTCGTGCTCGTGGAATATGTCCGTGTCTCTTGATCACAAAGACCGCTGACCAACGACGGCCGACGGCAGACGGGAGAAGACGTGCTCGTCTTTCGAAACCCATCATTTGTCATTTGAACTTATGAACTTAATTTGAAATTTGGATTTTTGATGTATTTCTTGCCTCCAACCTCCAGCCTTAGCCTTGACCTTTTCTCTTTTGACTGCAGCACCGCATGACTGCAACCCCGCAGCACTGTATAATTTCGCGCTCAAAACTCCTTTTTCGAATTCCCAGATGTCTAGATTTTGCCCGTGTACAACCGCCTTCCCCAAGAAGTCAGGAAACTCCGGTATTCTTTTCGTTGACCCCCAAACGCCTCGCTCGTCAAAATAGTTAATATTTTTTTGGAAAACGTCCTTACGCCTCCTTTCTTCACGGACTCGGAAGTAACCTTCCCAAGGGTAGAGGAAACAATTTTGATTTCATTAGGGGGATCGAATACAGCAGAATTAGGATTGTTGCAAAAGAGCCTAATTTTTCGAGGCCATAAAGGGCTCGGGTTGACTTGCTCTTCGCTGTAGGGGTAATTTTTCAGCATCGACTAATGAGGAGGAACTCCAATGCCCAGGATCAAGGATGAAAAGGCGGAACGTGAAGGCTTGTTGGCAGTTGCCAAAGCGATGGCAGTGGCTGCGCGCACTGCTCCAAAGGCGAGAGGAGTGGATGCAGTTGAAACCCTCATTCTCCTCGATGAGGACCTGGAGGCCTTAGCCCGGGCTATGGAAGAGCATGGAGCCGCAACCGGCATGAGCGAAATCTTCGAACGAGATTCCAATAGCGTTCGAGGATCGCAGGCTGTTCTGCTCGTGGGGCTCAGGGATCTCCGTCCCAAGAAAGTGGAGAATCCCCTCGATTGTGGTGCCTGCGGTCACGGTGACTGTGCGGGATTTCTGAAGGTCACCAAGAGAGAGGGGAAGGACTTCCCCGGCCCTGTATGCCTGTTTCAGGCCATCGATCTGGGCATCGCCCTTTCTTCGGCATGCTCAGTGGCGGTTCGGTTCCACGTGGATAACCGAATGATGTATACCATAGGCGGCCCGGCACGCAAACTCGGGTGGATGGAATCCCAGGTCATCATCGGTATCCCCCTCTCGTGTTCAGGCAAGAACATTTACTTCGATCGAGGCTGACCTGGCCACTGTCAGTTGACGACTTGACGAAAAGCAGGGAAAGATGCATCTACTATTTCTGCTCACCGGTAAGAACTCGATATATTCGCAGCTTTTTTTATAAAAGACATCTATCCGGAAATTGTTTAAGAAAATATCCTGAGGGGGGGCGGCATGAAAAGGCTTATATGGAAAGGGAGTATTGGCTTTACCTTGCTGGCCGCGCTGTTTGTCGTCGGGGCGGGGCTAGCTCCCAACTGCAAAGGCGCTTCGAAACCCGCGGATGCGGCATCCATTCAGCGGGGGATACAGGAGGTCATTGATTTCCTCGATTCACCGGGGTATGCGGAGCTTGTTTCGTGGGACGAACATGTCGTTCTTGTCTATAAACTCGCGCGGGGGAGGGAACCTACCCCACTGGAGTTTTTCCTGCTGTGGGCACTCCGTGAGGACATTGGAATGAAGCGAAGTACCGTCCTTTCGGTTGCGTTGCGCGAAAAGACAAGGCGCACCACGTGGGCACAGTGTCGTGATTTCCTCAAACGGGTCAAACTCTCCGATTTTCGAGCGGATTCGGACGTGAGAGAAGCAGCCCGGCGCTTGGCTGCCGTGCCTGCCTCAGAAATTGCAGAAGCCCTGAAACAAATGACAAACGATGGGGAGATAGATCGTCCTCCGAAGGAGTTCGAATCGGAGACACCTGTACCAAACGTACGATACAAATTCTACTTCGGCTATCTCCACGCCCATAGCGAGCTGTCGGACGGGGAAGGAGGTCCCGAGGATGCCTACATTTACGCGCATTTACATGGGGGGCTTGACTTCTTCGCCCTGACCGACCACGCTGAGCTTCTCGATATCTGGCCGTGGGAGCGCAAATGGGAACAGCTCGTTGCGGCAGCGATACTTACTTATCTGCCGCACGAGTATGTCACCCTCTGGGGCTTTGAGTATAGCAATCCCGTCTATGGACACATCAACGTGTTCAATACATCTGACTACGTAAGCACCATATCAAAGTTTGCGATTAGGGAGTTCTACGACTGGCTCAGCGACCGACCCGAAGGATTCGGTCGCTTTAATCACCCCGGCGATTACGACTATCTGTTTATGGAGTTCCTGCACCTCAAACTTTATCCTAACGTCGTGCCGCAGATGGTGGGGATTGAGACTTGGAATGGGAACGACGGCTTTGACAAATATTACTACGACGGTGGCTGGGTCCGCGACTATAGTTACTGGGACGAGGGCAACCTGCAAGGGTGGTATCTCGGCGCGTTGGGAGGTCAGGACAACCATCATCCTGACTGGGGCACGCGCAACGAGTTCCGCACCGTGGTTCTCGCCCTTGCCCTTACTCGGGAGGACATCATAGACGCCTATCGGGACCGTCGGTTCTATGCCACGGAGGACAGTGACCTGTATCTCGACTTCCGGTGCCAAGGCTACCCAATGGGGTCCCGGTTGTCAGGCGGGTGGCGCATATTTACAGTGGGGGCTTGGGATAGAGGTGGCGATACCTTCGAGGAGGTGCGGCTATACCGCAATGGGGAACTGCTAGAGACTAGGGCTGTGTCCGGCAACCCCATTCGGGTGTGGGTTTGGGATCTTTCCCATACGCGCCCTGCTTACTACTATGTGATTGTGCGCCAGGGTGACGACAATGACGGTGACGGCCGTAACGACGAAGCGATTACTTCGCCGATCTGGATTTATTGATCAAAGGAGAGGGTTCAGCCCGGTGCTTATTACTCGGCGCCGTCCCAGCAGTAGGTGCAGAGCCTCTCTTTGGGCAGCCCGATTGCCTCCACGAGGTCCGGCAGGCGCTGGTACTTCAGCGAAGTTAAT
>CAYFXP010000070.1:0-16938 GCA_964346935.1 uncultured Syntrophobacterales bacterium | reverse complement strand
CCGGGGGCCCACACCATTGTCAAAGGTAAGAGGGTAAAGCTCTACGATGCAAGGCTTCATGTCGGGGCCACGGAAAAACCACCTGGGGAGATACTCGCCGTTGAAAAGCAAGGCCTGCGGGTAGCGGCAGGGGAAGCGTCTATCGAAATCGGTAAGCTCAGGATCGATAAAGGAGAGAAGGTGGGACCAATGGAGTTCGCCCAGTCGATTAACCTCAAGATGGGAGATCGATTCGGAGATTAAGTTCTTTGAAGACCGACGAAATGAGCTCTGAGCGCCAATTAAGTATTTTTTTCTTGAGTTTGATTGCGTTTTGGAGGAAAGGCGTTGTCCTTGAGCGAAATTTGCTGGAAAAGTGGGGTACCCATCGAGGGTGAGCGGGAAGGGGAAGGCCGGTCCTTTAGAGACCGGAAGGGGTAAGTATTCCCCGTCCGCGAACCCCGAAAGGGTCACTTTGGAAGCATTGAAGCGAAGGGACAATGGTTTTCCTCTCATAAGAACATTTCCTAAGCGGCGAAGAGCGAGTTTTTATGAAATCTCGTGTCGATATCTAACATTCCTTTCAAAGGAGGAATCGATGGAACGGGAAAAGATGGTCGAGGAACTGGCTCAAATCGTGGGAAGGGAAAACGTCCTCGCCTCGGAAATGGACCTGATGCTCTATGGCTACGATGCCTCCCTCTACAAGGGAAGGCCTGACTGCATCGTCCTCCCGGTTTCGACGGGGGAGGTCTCGAAAATCGTCAAGTTCGCCCGCAAGGAAGGAATTCCCATCGTTGCGAGGGGGTCGGGAACCAATCTGAGCGGAGGCACCATCCCATCTCGAGGGGGAATTGTCATTCACTTCTCCAGGATGAACAGGATCCTGGAAATCGACACGGAAAACCAAAGGGCCGTGGTGGAACCAGGCGTCTTTACCCTGGTATTCAAAGACGAACTGGCCCGGTACGGGTACGTCTATCAACCGGATCCTGCCAGTGAGAAGGTGTCCACCTTTGGCGGCAATTTCGGTGAGAACTCGGGAGGCCCCCACTGTCTCAAATATGGGGTAACCACCAACCACATCCTGGGAGCGGAGGTAGTCCTCGATGATGGAGAAGTGATTTGGGTCGGCGGTAAGGCCTTGGACAATCCGGGATACGACTTGACCGGGGTCCTTGTGGGCTCTGAAGGTACCCTAGGGATAGCCACCAAGTTGATCCTTCGGGTCATGCCCAAACCGGAGGCCGTCAAGACCATGTTGGCTATCTACAATACCCTGAAAGACGCCGGGAATACGGTCTCCGCCATCATCGCCGACGGAATCATCCCTGCCACCTTGGAAATGATAGACAAACTCACCATCAAAGCCGTCGAGGAGTCAGTCCATGCAGGCTATCCGCTGGATGCGGAGGCTGTACTCCTGATTGAGCTGGACGGCCTCAGGGATGGAATGGAGAGGCTTGCCGAGCGGATTATTGAGATCTGTAAGAAGAACAACGTCCGTGAGGTCAAGGCCGTTAAAAATGAGGAAGAGAGAGCCCAGCTGTGGGCAGGCCGGAAAGGGGCGTTCGGTGCCATTTCCCGTCTGCGCCCCAGCTACCTAGTCTGCGACGGAACGGTACCCCGAACAAAGCTCCCCGAGGTTTTGAGCAATGTTATGGAGGTTGGGAGGAAATACGGCCTTCCCATCGCCAATGTCTTTCACGCGGGGGACGGAAACCTCCATCCCCTCATCCTCTTCGACGAACGGGACGAGGAGGAGTTGAAGAAAGTGCACGCGGCCGGTTCCGAAATCCTGAAATTGTGCGCGGATGCTGGTGGAACCATCAGCGGCGAGCACGGCATCGGCGCGGAAAAAATACAGGAGATGTTCTTCGTCTTTACGCCCCGCGATATGGCCGCCATGAGGAAGATCAAGGCGGCCTTCGATCCCGCGGACGTCTACAATCCCGGAAAAGTCATACCCGAGGCGTAACCGGGTGAAGGAGATCCTGCCATGTCCAATGATGATACGATGCTCTCCAAGCTCAAAGAAGTTGTAGGTGAAGACCATGTAATCCATGATCCGGACAAAGTCAAGGGCTTTGCGGTTGATGGAAAGATCCCGAAGGCGATAGTTTCACCCGAGGCCGTCGATGAAGTTTCAGAGATCGTTGCCTACGCCAATGCCCACCGGCTGGCTATCATTCCAAGGGGAAACGGGACCAAAATGGGGATA
The DNA here is from genome assembly GCA_964346935.1 of uncultured Syntrophobacterales bacterium. GTDB lineage: Bacteria > Desulfobacterota > BSN033 > WVXP01. The sequence continues at coordinate 14,738 of CAYFXP010000070.1, read as the reverse complement.
GGCGGTATACCCCAAAAGATAGATATCGTCCTTTCCACCGGCCAGCTCAATCGGATTGCTGACCGCGACTGCGAGAACCTTACCCTCTCCGTGGAGAGTGGGCTCACCTTGAACGAGGTCCAAAGGGACTTAGAGGTAAGGGGATACTTCCTTCCCCTGGATCCACCTTTCACGGATAAAGCTACCCTGGGGGGGATCGTTGCGGCCAATTCCAGTGGACCCAGGCGATTGCTCCACGGCACGGCCAGGGATCTGATTACCGGAATCAAGGCTGTTTTTCCCAACGGCGATATCGTGGCCTCAGGCGGCAAGACCGTTAAGAACGTATCCGGCTATGACATGGTTAAGCTTCTCATCGGCTCATTTGGAACCCTGGGCATCATCTGCGAGATCACCTTCAACCTTCTTCCCCTCCCCGAGAAGAAATGCACGCTGTTGGTCCCTTTCCCGGGCTTGGATGAGGCATATACCTTCGTTTACGATCTCATAGGGTCTCAGCTACTTCCGGCATCCGTCGATCTCCTCAATGCCACAGCAACAGATAAAGTGAAGCATCCGATGTCCTTTCAAAAGGGGAAATACCTCGTCGCCATTGGACTAGAAGGAGTTACTGAAGCCGTTGAGAGGCAGATCTCTGAGATAGAGGGTATGGGAAAAAAACGTGGGGCCCTCGACGTGGTGGACGTGGGCTCGGAGCAGCATGAGGATTTCTGGATTGCCATCCGGGATTTCGCCCAGGAGCTTGCGAAGGACTCGCTAAACCTCATTTCGTTGAAATCCAACGTGTTGATCTCCAAAGGCGGCGAGCTTCTCAAAAGTTACGAAAAGATCGCCAACGGCTTGGGGATGGAGTGTGCCTTCATAAGCCGTTGTGGAAACGGTATTCTCTACTCCCATGTATTGGTGGGAGAGGATTTGGATTCAAAGGTTGATTCCTTGATCGAACTCATCGCCCAATTTACTTCTCAGGCGTCTCAATACGAAGGCAACCTGGCGGTGGAATCATCCTCCCCTTCAGTCAAGGAAAGAGTTGACGTATGGGGAAAACCGCGTGGTGATTATCGAATCATGCGCCGCATAAAGGAAGGGATAGACCCGGCGGGAACCCTCAACCCAGGCCGATTCATAGGAGGAATGTAGGGATGAAGCGAGAGGATCTCAAGGAGCAGTTTTACGATGAGGTGGCCAAATGCAACCGGTGTGGCTTCTGCCTTTCCGTCTGCCCCATCTACGCGGCCAAAGGAGTGGAATGGGCAACACCTCGGGGGAAAAACGCCATTATCAGGGCCGTCATTGAGGGCAAAATTGACTGGACCCCTGAGATAGAGGAATCCCTCTTCCGGTGTACGGGCTGCAGGGCCTGCACCCAAACGTGTTTTCCCTCTGTCGAGACAAATGAGGGGATTCTCGCAGGGAGGACGTGCTTGGTTGACAGGAGTCAATATCCGAAGGTTGTGGATCGGCTGGTGGGGGCACTGGAAAACGATTTCAACATCTCCGGTGACCCCAACGAGGACCGTACCCTCTGGACGGAATTTATGAGGGACGTCCCAGAACACGCGTATCAAAAGGAGAAGGCGCAGGTGATCTACTTCGTGGGGTGTGTGGCCGCTTTCTTCCCCTTGGTCCAAAAAATTCCCCAGTCCTTCGTCCAGATATTGGACAAGACGAACGTGGACTTTACCACCCTTGGAGGGGAAGAGTGGTGCTGTGGATTCCCCCTTATCCAGGCGGGACTGACAGAGAAGATACAAAAATTAGTCGAGCACAACCAGGAAAAAGTCCGTGAGGTCGGCGCTCATACGGTCGTCTTTGCCTGTCCCTCATGCTACCATACCTGGAAGGAAATGTACAAAACCGGAGCGGAGCTGCTCCATTCAACCGAATTCATGGAACGGTTGGTTGACCAAGGGAAGATCACCTTCAACAACGGTTTCCACAAGACGGTGACGTACCACGACCCGTGCGATCTCGGGAGAAACAGCGGCATCTACGATGCCCCGCGCAATATCCTGAAAAGGATACCCGGCCTAAACTTGGTAGAGCTGGAGAGTAACCGCCAGTTATCCGTTTGCTGTGGCGGGGGAGGAGATCTGGAGATGATTGACCCGCAGCTTTCCGCCGCCGTCGCCCAAAAGAAGATCGAGGAAATCCAAAAGACGGGAGCTGAAGTGGTGGTAACGTCCTGTCAGCAGTGCATCAGGACCATCGCGGGGATTGCCAGAAAGCGGAAAATGGATCTCAAAGTGATGGATGTTACGGAAGTGGTTTTGGAGGCAATGGGATCCTAAATGGGAATCTAACGTTCGCGATCTTTAATGTGCGATGGCATAAATATTTATGTAAAGAAGAGAATACGAGCAAATTCCAAATGCTAATTTCTAGACTCTAAACAAATTTTACATGGCGGCTACGTCACCCTCGAACGATGAAAATGAAATCTATTTTCTAAGTAATTCAAATCACCAAAATCCAAAACGCCCAAACGATTTTGCATTTGAAATTTTGGACATTAGAATTTGTTTAGGATTTAGTGCTTTGGATTTAGGATTTCATCCTTGTTCGAGTCGTGCGCACCTATTTAAGACGCACCATATAGCATAATAAGAGTATCACGTCTTTTGCCTATTACCATCAAACCGCCAAGTAGTGCTTGATCACCTCCTCGGTTTCCAGTAGTTTTTTCGCCTCATCTTGGAGCTTTATCCTTCCACCCTCCAGGACGTACCCCTTTCGCGCATATTCCAAAGCCATCTTGGCGTTTTGTTCCACGATGAGGGTGGTTCTCCCCTCATCGTGAATCCGCTTGATCTCCTCGAACAGACCCTGTACCAGTGTCGGTTGGAGGCCAGCGCTCGGTTCATCCAGCAGGATCAGGTCGGGATCGGTCATCAGGGCACAGCTTATGGCCAGCATCTGCCGCTCCCCCCCGCTGAGGGTCCCTCCCAGTTGATTTCTCCGGTCCTTTAGCCTGGGAAAACGCTGATAGATCGCTTCCAGACGTTCCTCAATGCTCCTTCCCCTACCTGCTATAACGGTGGCACCCATTTGCAGGTTCTCCAAGACAGTGAGTGAGCTGAAGATGCTATTGTCCTGGGGAACATAGTTGATTCCCTTCATCGAAATGCTTGCAGGGCTCCGTTTGGTAATGTCCTCACCCCTGAAATGTACGGTTCCCCCATACAGGTCGGCGATGCCGTAAATCGACCGGAGCAAGGTGGTCTTACCCGCCCCATTGGGGCCAATAATGGCTGTAAAACCGCCCTCCTCTACTTCAATGGAGACATCTTGTAGGATAAGTGCCCTTCCATAACCGGATTTGAGGCCTTTTATCTGCAAGAGATTCATCGTGCTATCCCCCCAAGTAGACTTCACGAACCTGCTCGTCACTCTGTACCGCTTGTGGGTTTCCCGCCGCCAGGTTTTGCCCGTTGTGCATCACGTAGATGGGGTCACAGATATTCATGATCACCTCCATCTTATGCTCGACTACCAGAAACGTGTAACCCCGCTCGTCCCTCAATCGCTCGATCTCCGCCATGATCTTCTTGGTCTCGTCAATGGTTGCGCCGGCAGTGGGCTCATCCAACAGCAATATCTCGGGATCCGTCATAATGGCCCTGGATATTTCGAGCATCTTCCGCTCGCCGGCACTCAGGTTTTTGGCATACTCATTGCGCTGCTCATAGAGCCCCATCTCCTGGAGGAGTACCGCCGCCCTCTCCCAGTGCTCCCTCTCCTGCTTTCGGACTTGCCCAAAGAGAAAGGCCCCAAAGGGACTTTCACCGGCCTGTCTCTTGGGGGCAAGCATCACATTTTCCCAAACCGTCATTTCCCCCAAGCCCCTGGCGATCTGGAAGGTCCGCGTCAGCCCTTTTTGGCAAATTTGGTCCGGCCGCAAGCCACCGATCAGCTCCCCCCTGAAAGAGATCTCTCCTCTATCCGGGCTATAAACCCCGGCGGCGACGTTGAAGAAGGTAGTCTTCCCCGCCCCGTTCGGACCGATGAGACCGGTAATCTGCTTCTCATCAACCTCCATCGAGAATCCGTCAACGGCCTTAATCCCTCCGAAGTGCTTATACACCTCTTTAGCCTCAAAAATGCCTGCCATGGAAATGCCCTCTTTCCCTTTTCTTGTTCTCACGCAGCTAGATCGTTTTCATATGATCCTCGATCATTGTTGCCCGCTCCGGAAGCACTCCCTCGGGCTTGAACCGGATGAATACGACCAGCAGAACCCCAATGATGATCAACCGCAATGCGGGAACCACATAGGGAGCACCAAAGGCAGGGAGAAACCGGGTTCCCTGCTCAAAAAGCCCGATGATTACCAGCGCACCGATGAGTACGCCCCTGTTATTCCTCAGTCCCCCAACGATAACGAAAATCCACACCAAGAAGGTGGTTGTCGGGACGAACTCGCCGGGCTGGATGGCCATAGCGTAGTGGGCCCACAGGCTCCCCGCGGTCCCCATGAAGGCACATCCGATCACCCAGGCCCACATCCTGGACCTGACTATGGACTTGCCCAGCGATGCGGTGACCGTTTCATCCTCGCGCGTTCCCTTCCAAACCCGACCAAAGGGGGATCGAACCAACCGACTGATGACCCAGTAGACGATCGCCAGGACCAACAGTACGATGAAGAAATATACGTGCCGGTTGGCAAAGGGCATCGGAATCAGGCGAATCCCCGCCGACCCGATGGTCAGCCAGAGCTCATTGAGAGCGACGAAATGGATAGCCTCAGCCACCCCGATGGAGGCCACCGCCAGGTAGTCCTCCCGAAGCCGGAGGACGGGGATTCCAATGAGAAAGCCGACAAACCCCGAGAGGGCGGTGGCGGCCAGAATGCCCACGATGAAGGGGGCCTCGATACGCCCGGGAATCCCTCCAGGGAATCCGGCGAATATCTCCATCTCCAGAAACCGATAGGGAACCGTCAGAATAGCGGAGGTGTATGCCCCTATGGCGAAAAACCCAGCAATCCCGAAATTGGGAAGGTTGGCATACCCGAAATGGAGGTTGAGCGCCAGGCCCAGAATGCAATAGATGGCAACTATGGTCAAGATCGTAAGCACGTACTCCATTTAACCCCTCCTCCCTGCTAGGAGACCGCTCGGCTTGACGAGCAAGACGATGATGAAGATGACGTAGGCAATAGCCACCTTGTATGGCGGTGATATCCATAAAGCCGTGGCCTCCATGGCGAAGGCCACGATCAGGGCTCCGAATACCGCCCCATAGGGGTTTTCGATCCCCCCGACGATGAGACAGGCGAAGATCGTGACGAGCCCGTGGATGCCCATCCAGGTGGTAATGGTCCCCAGGATGGACATGAAAACCCCGCCAAGGGCGGCAAGGCCGCATGCAATGAACCACGTATACGAGTACACCTTTTCGATGTCGATCCCCCGGATCTCAGAAAGCTCCGGGTTATCGGCCGTTGCCCGCATGAGACGGCCTAGCTGGGTATAACGAAGCATGAGGAATATCCCCACCGCCACACCGAGACATATGGCGATCATAGCTGCTTGAAACGGCGTAAAGAAGAATGGCCCGAAACGGATTGCCCGGGCCAATGACATCTTATACTGGTATGGTTGTGGGCCCCATCCAATGAGGAGGACATTCCTGATGACAAAGCCCACCCCGAGGGAAACCACCAAGAGCGTGAGGGGGCCAACTCTCCGATCCATCAGCGGCTTGAAGATTCCCTTGTGAGCCGCGACGCCGGCAATGGCCGTTAAAACGATGGTAATAATCATGGCCCAAATGATGTTTAAGCCAAGGGCGAGGTTGAAAAGCAGGGCGAGATATGCGCCAAGGGTAACCAAATCACCGTAAGCCAGGTTAAAAAACTTGACCACCTTGATGGAAAGGCACAACCCGAGAGCTGGCAATGCCAGCGATGCGAAGGTAAGCAGCCCATAGCTGATAAGATCTTCCATGACAATCCACCCTTATCCGCTGAACAATGATTGAACAAAGACTGATGAAAATCGCCGAGCACAGGCTGGGGGTGGGGCCGAAGTCCCACCCCTAGCTCATGGTTTACTTGGCCCGTTCGGCCCGCATTGCCAGCACCTTGTCCACGATGCTCTTAATCATGTCGGGCGTCACGCTCCCGATCCGCTTCATCCCGGTCGGATCTTTTACCGTCATCACCTCCGCCTTGAGGTAGGTAACCGGGTCTCCGAACTTGTTCCAGTCCTGGGTCCCGGCCATACCCTCGTAGTTGATCTCCTTGCCGGCGCGCAGCGCCTTAATGCCATCCGCATACGCAGTAACCTCCACGCCGGGTGGCTGGGCAACCTTGCGGAGGCTGTTGATGATAGCCTTGCGATGATCCTCGGTGGTGGTCCCCCAATCCTTGGCAATGGTCCCCGCACGTTCGATGGCCAGGGCAAAGATCATGCAGGCATCATAGGTGTTGGCGGAGAACGGTTGATAACCCGGTTTTTTGGAGACCTTTTCCAGCCGCTTGATCCACGCCTCGGATCGAGGACTTACCAACAAACCGGGGTTCACGCCAATGGCGTCCTCGCTGGCGGGAAGGCTGGCCTTTGCGCTGGTCCGGTTGGCAAAGTCCGACCCGATCCACTGGCCCCCGTATCCCATCTCGTACCACTGCTTGAAGATCGTGGCGTCGGTTTCCGGGTTTGCCTCCCAGAAGATCAGGTCGGGGTTCTTGGCGAACAGCCTCTTCAGCTCAGCCCGGTAGGACGCCTGGTTGAGGGCAAACTCGATTTCCGTCACAGGGGGCATCCCTATCGCATTCAAGGCGTCCACCGTTCCTCCATGGATGCTTCGGGACCCCTCGGTATCAGCGGTGAAGGTGGCCACCACCTTGGGCTTCTTCGGCAGCTTGTTCATAGCCCACCAGACCATTCCAGCGGTCATAACCACATCCGAGGAGACGGTCCGGTAGATGTGCTCGTCGTCGATGCCTCCGCCGATCACGTCCAGCTTGGTCGTCCCGGCCGTGGGGGAAATTTCCGCCGCCCCGGCCTCCTTAGTAATGGGTATACAGGAGCGGACGGTAGCCGATGTGGGGCCAACGATACCCACCACCTTATGGACATCGTAGAGCTTCCTGGCACCCTCGATGGCCGGCTTGGACTTCGTCTCGGTATCCTCCTTGTGGAGCTTGATCTTCATGCCCAGTGGTGGCATCTCGTTAATCTCCGCTACCGCCAGGTCGGCCCCGGGATCAGCCCCCGCACCCACCCAGGCCCAAACGCCGGTGTAGGGAAGGAGAAGCCCCAGAGGAATCTCCGCTGCCTTGGCGCCCGTTACCCCGAAGATGCCAATGCAGAGAACTAACGTCGAAATGAGTAGAAATTTCTTCATCTAATTACCCCCTTTCACATGAGTTTAGGACGGTTTAGTCTTTTCCCCCTATCACCCCCCTCCTTAAAAATAGGACTACTTTGCCTCCGCGGGCCCAAGGCCTTTTCTGTATACAGCTTCCGCCGGTATTTGTCAAGAAAAAAAATGAAAAAAATCACAAACCTCATTTTATAAGTTGGCTTTTACCGATATTCATTGACTTCTACCTGAAAAAAATCCCCTCTAAACTCGATTAACTCCTGCGGGCCTGCTCTTACAAACCATTGCTCAACCGCTCAAGATCCTTATGGCTATTCAGTTTCAGAATACTGTTCTCCCGCGATAAGAACAGGGAATTTCGTTCACCCTCGACCCATGGACAATTAACCAGATGCATTCCGACAAAAATCAGGTATTGCGATTATTGCGCGCTATGCCTTGACAAAGCTCTTTTGAATTTGGTATCGTCGTTGCCGCTATTCAACTGCCACGAGAACGCGAGGAGGGACGAGGATATGTTTGAGAGGATTTTGGTGCCATTAGATGGCTCGGAAGTCGCCGAATCCATCCTTCCCTATGTAGAAGACTTGGCATCCACCCACAAGGCGAAGATCGTGCTGCTCCGAGTAGCCCTGGCTCACACCCTGCCCGGGCAAGACGAGATAAAGGCCGAGGTTGAGGCGGTTCGCGAAGCGGAGGAGTACGTCAAAGGGGTTGAGGAAAAGCTGACAAAAAAGGGCTTCGACGTGGAATCCCACGTGAGGTACGGCAAAGGGGCTGAGGAAATCGTCGATTTTTGTCACGAGCCAGGTATCGAAGCCGTCGCCATGTTCACCCATGGGAGAACCGGCGTGGGCAGGTGGTTAATGGGCAGCGTAGCGGAAAAGGTGGTTCGCCATTGTCCCTTGCCCATCGTGCTCTTCCGCCCTGAAGAGAAATGAGGGATCGGAACCGTTGTCCCCCATCCGTATCTCAGTCAAGAGGTGGTCCTCACCTCGATCAAGCGGAATGAATCCCATTTCCCTTGCTCAAGCTGCCCCTTGCCAAATTTTTATAATACCATATGAGAGGAGGCCCGAAAGCAGGGGCGTGGATATCCACCCAATGCCTATCTCCATCAGCATCCGCTTGCTTACCGTCTTAACATCCTTTACGATCCCCACTCCCACAACTGCCCCAACGATGGCCTGAGAGGTTGAAACGGGGACTCCCACCTGCGTAAATATGTGGACCGTGATAGCCTCCGAGAGCTCCGAGACAACGGCTGAAAAAGCATCCATGGGAACAATTCGCATCCCGATTGTCCTCATCACCTTCCAACTGTAGGTCAACACGCCGCTTGCTATGCTCAGTCCCCCTATGAGCGAGGCACCAAAGGGCGTTAGTAAGCCCGAACCCACGTATACCCCGGTCACATTGGCCACGTTGTTGGCCCCCAGGGCATATGCCCCGTAACAGCCGGCAATGATCAGCCCGCCCGTGAGCAAGAAAGACTGGACGCGCAAATCGAGAATCACCCTTTCGAAGAGAAATCCCAAAAGCTTGTGCAGCACGATGCTTACAACCATGGCCCCAATGGGTGTCAGGACCCAACAGATGACTACCTTGTATAGTTTGCTGACGTCGGCAAAACCGTAAACGATGCCGACCCCTAAAAGCCCGCCGATGATGGCCTGGGAGGTGGAAATCGGCAGGGACAAGTAGCTCATGAGGGCTACGGTAATCCCCGCGGCAAGGGCGGCAACGAAGGCCGTCGTTCCCGAGAGCTTTGAAAGCTTCCCTACCGTCGCAAAGCATTTTGGTCCCTCAAGGAGCGCACCCATTAACACAAACATAGAGATCAATATGATCGCCGTCCTGTATCTGATGATATTAGCTGCGACCCCAGTGCCGAATATGTTCGCCGAATCGTTGCTGCCCAGGCCCCAGCCAAGGAAGATCCCGCTCAATAGGGTCCACATGACTGACTGTGCCTTCTACAAGGAAAAATGTTTTTAACCCTCCCGCTGATCCCCATATGCCATATAGCGAGCGAAGAAGAAACAAACGATGATTGCTACAACCGGCGTGAGATAGAGCGCAACGGTGAGGAAGATGGCGATTTTATCCTCGATCGCCTTCACCTTAGCCATTGGCATGGATAGCCGAATGATCTTCCCTGTATCCTTTAGGAGAGAGGCCACATAGAGCATATCGATGTCCAACGTCTCGCTATAACACACACTGGTACCCACTCCATCACTGATAGCACGTTGCACTTCGGGTCGATCCAAGTGTTTCTCCATGCCGATGGAACTTCGACTCGACTCCCCGATCACGGTTCCGTCTTCCCCGATGATGGTTATACGAACACCGGCAATTTTCCCGTACTCCTGACAAAACGGATCCAAAATAGCGGCATTCTCGGTGTCCGGAAGGTTTTCCCGATAACCCTGGCTAAGGTAAGAACCTCGTGGGCAAGATGTCCCTTTAGGGGTTCCTTCAATTTTCCCCTTAAAATGAGCCCACCCACGATCATACAGACCACGATTACAACGGTATAAATGATGTAGAGTTTCCAGATACGGTTCAGTCGTATCATGATTCCCCTCACGCAATTTTACTTTCCATATTATCTTGCGAATAAGAGAATGTGCGCCTTTATATCCCAAAAGGAAGCATCTGTCAATCGATAACCAAGTTCTTAGGCTTCGATTCGTGGAGGCTATCTTGAGTCAGCCCGTATTTCCCTCTGAGTTTGCAAACGGCATCTCTTCGCGAAACGGAACTCAACTCAAATGTCTCTCGGAAAACTCTTCATAGTAGTGACTCAACTCCAGGGCTTTTTCCTCATAGCCATCAACATTCATGGTCTTACATTCGTCGCCGAGGAGTTCCTTCATGATCTGGCAGGATTCGTCGGTAAACACAGCCGTTCCATTGTTCTTTATCTCTTCAATGCCCTCAAGCCACTGACTTTGCCAATTGATCCTGATCGCTTCTTTTCGCGATATCTCCCTTGATAACCGTTCCTTCCCCATTTCGGGTCCCCTTTCAGTAGTGGTCTGAGGAATCCCGAATTTGTGGTTGATGATTCGAATAATTCAAATGTTCAATTTTTAATTGAAATTACTGTAATGCAGCAGTATAAGAATTGCTTGCAGTTTGTATTTAAGAGGTTTATTTAAGGCTCAATATGAATTTTCATGCAGACCTCCGACTTATGAGTACCCGAATTGATGTGAACATGGAATCTCAACGAAAAAGAATGAAAGGAGCTGGTTCTGCAGCATTGCCTTTAAGTAATCAGCCCAAGGGAATCGTTCAAACGAAAAATATGTTTTCGATCGGTTTTGGCCGGAACAACTACTTCATGTGTTAAGGAGGAACGGTATGTCGAGTTTCTTGGATTTCATGGAGCGGGCCACCACCGGGCCGATTATTTCTGAGAATGAATTCAACATGGGCGTCCTTATTCCAAATGTGATGAAAACGGTAAAGGAGTATGGTATTGAGTACGATCCGGGGAACCCGGTTCCATCGAATGATGGTCTTGCTGATCGGCTCTTTGAGGGCGCCATCGAATTTCTTGCCAAAACTGGGGTTTACTGTGACGCTACTAACCGCATTATCCATTTGGATCGAGGGGAGATCGTAAGAGCTATTGAGAATCTCCCCGAGGGGAGAGCCTTCGGTGAGGGCCAGGAACGGCGCCTCTTCAAGTCGCGGTGGCCTGGGGATAAAAACCCCCCGTGGTGTCATGTAGGGGCGGGAACTGTTGCCTCGACTGAGGAGATTGCCTCGGCCCAGGTGGAGGGTTATGGCGGCATACCCGAGGCCAACTCCATCAGCATCCCGGCCTTCAACCGCGTCGGGGGGATGCCGGCTATTGCGGGATCGCCCCTGGAGATCCACGCCACCATCAATTCCATCCAAACAGCACGTAAGGCCCTCTCGAAGTGCGGGAGGCCCGGGCTCCCCATCCTGAACCTCATCTCTTCGGCGACCACGGCCGTGGCAACCATTGCAGGCACTTTTCCCACCTTTGGCCTTCGTCCATCAGACGGCTGGCTCATCGACGTCATCGCCGAAATGAAGGTAAACTTTGAGACCCTGAACCGATTGGCTTTCATTCTCATCACCGGGGGCAACATCGGATCCACAGCCCTTCCGATACTGGGAGGTTATGCCGGCGGAGCGGAAGGGACAGCCCTGGTGATGACGGCTTACTACCTGGTTGGAATGGTGCTCTTCCAAGGGGGTTATCACCTAACTGGCCCCATCCACTTCCGCTATGGATGTTCTTCCACGCAGGATTGTCTGTGGGTCTTCTCGGTGGTTGGACGGGCAACCAGCCGTAATACCAGGTATCCGGCTATAGGCCTGGGATACGCAGCAGCGGGTCCCAGCACCCGGATGTATTTCTACGAGGCAACCGCGGTCAATCTATGCTGCGTGTCATCGGGTTACGGTGGCGTGCAAACGGTTCACCCTGCAAAGGCCGTCATCGATGATGGCATCACTCCCCTGGAGGCCCTTTTTAACGTGGAGGCGGCTTGCGCTGCAACGGGAATGAAGCCGGAGCGGGCCAGCGAGCTGGTGAACCACTTGCTGGGAAAATACGAAAAGCAGATTGAGAATCCCCCCCCGGGGAAACGCTACCAGGAATGTTATGATCCAAAAACGCGGAAGCCTTCGGAGGATTACGCCAGGCTGTATGAAGCCGTCAAAGAGGAGCTGGTGAAAATGGGAATTCCCTTTGAATAGCAGGGAAAGGATGTGCCGAGGGACAAAGGCCAATGGATAAAGAAGGAGATTATGGAAGACCCTGTCACTGACATAGGGGATGGGGATAAAAGGATGGGACTTGATGGAACATGAAAGGGCAAGCCGATAACTCTTTGAAATGATACCCTAAATTTCTCCTTGACTTAATTTAATACCTGTGTTATGAAATTACGCGCCTTTCCGGAAATCCGGAGTGCAGAAAGGAGGTGATATGCAGGAGTCGTATAGTAACTGGAGGCGAGGGAGAGGGTTGAATAAGGCAAATTCCTTAAAAGGAGGTACAGAAGATGTCAAAGAGAACATACAACATTGGATTGATTTGTGTAGGGCTGGTGCTCGTCCTTGCCCTGGGCCAAGGTGTGCTTGCCAAGGAGTGTAAAGATCCGGAGGCTCTCACCTATGCAGCGATGTCCCAGGAGAGAGCTCCAGTGGTGGCAAAGCGTGTGGCACCACTTTTGGATTACATCGCGAAGGTGACCGGAAAGAAGGTCGAATTCTACCAGACCACTTCTTATGCGGCCCAGATTGAGGCAATGCTCGGAGGGTTTGCGGAAATAGCCAATTTCGGTCCCTTTGCCTATGTTCTCGCTACCGAGAAGGATCCGAACATCGAGGTGTTTGCAACATACACCGTCAAGGCAATGCCCGAGCACTTTGTACCGGGGGGCCCAAAATATGTAGGGATATTGGTATCCAAGAAGGGATCAAAGTTTACCTCCATCAAGAAGATAAAAGGCGCTGTTGCTGGGTTCCCCGATCCAGGCAGCACATCGGGGTGGTTAGTTCCCAGTGTTCTCTTCACAAAAAAGGTGGGGGATTCACTAGAGTCATATTTCTCAAAGACCGTTTTCACCGGGTCACATGATGCCAATATACTCGCCGTATTAGAGGGCCGCATCGATGTCGGGTTCACGTGGGATTCAGCCCCATTTCGGCTTTGGAAGCGTGGAGAAATGGGAAAACCCGCAGATGATCTAAACGTGCTATGGGTATCCCCGGATATTCCCCTTGATCCGTACTCCTACCCGAAGGATTTATGCCCTGAGCTAAAGCAAAAGATCCAGAAGGCCTTCCTCACATGGCATCAGCAACCGGAGTCAAAGGAGTTCTTTGAGGCAATTGGGGGCACCAAGTTCGTAGAGATGAAGGATAGTGACTACGACGTCATCCGGGATCTCTACGAGGCTAAGAAGAAGCTGAAGAAATAATCCTCCTCCGGTTGAACCTGGTTTCCGCGGGAGGTGAGAAGGGAAACTCCTTCTCACCTCCCCTCATATTTAACGGGATCTATGGATAATTAGGAATAAGGTTTTGCAAGGAGCGGAAATAAGAGGAATTCAATGGAAGCACTTGTGGTAGAAAACTTGAAAAAAACGTATCCAGATGGCACGGAGGCCCTCAGAGGAGTGAGCGTCAAAGTCGATAGAAAAGAATTTGTGGGCCTCATCGGGCTAAGTGGTTCAGGGAAGTCAACGCTGTTACGGTGTATAAACCGTCTGGTCGAGCCTGACTCCGGAAAGGTTTTTCTTGATGGTACTGAGATCACAAACCTAGGAAAGAAGGAGCTGAAGCACGCGCGCCGAAACATGGGAATGATCTTTCAAGAGTTCAACCTTGTTGAAAGGCTGACAGTGATCCAAAATATCCTCTCGGGAAGATTGGGGTATACGAGCTTGTGGAGGAGCATGTTGCGCAAGTTTCCCCAATCGGATATCCGGAGAGCTCTTGAAATAAGCGAAGTGGTGGGCATGAAACCATATCTCTATAAACGGGCCGACGAGTTGAGCGGCGGGCAGCGCCAGCGGGTGGGTATTGCTCGTGCTCTGATTCAAGATCCAAAGCTCCTCCTGGTGGACGAACCAACATCCAGCCTGGACCCCGCCATCGGACATGATGTAATGAATGAGTTTCACCAAATATCGAAAGAACTCGGTGTCCCCGTTCTCATCAGTATTCACGATGTTAACTTAGCATTGGAGTATGCTGACAGGATTGTCGCCATGCGCGATGGGGCAGTAGTTTCCGAGGGGAAGGCAGAGGAATTCGACCAAAAGCGTCTAAGGGAAATATATCAATATAAGATTTGATTAAAGACAGGTCGCCCTGATTCAAAAAGAACGGTAATGGAAACGTTAACTGAGCCAGGAAAATCTAAACTTCACCGCTATCTTTTGCTCGTATTTTTTGCCTTTTTGCTTTTGTGGTCCTCCTATGGAATTTTGATAGCAGAGACAAACTGGGAGAAAGTGGGAAACCTCCAACAGGTATGGCGGGCGGTTACCCGGTTCTTTCCTCCAAACTGGCCATATGTGCTTGAGCTTGGGAAGGCCACCTTCGATACCTTTTTGATCTCCTTGCTGGGGACGTTTCTGGCCCTTGTGCTGTCGATACCTGTCGCCTGGTTTGCTGCCAGCAACATAACGCCTTTCAAGCCCATTACATACCCCATTGGTCGATTCGTCATGACAATCTCGCGATCGGTTCATGAAGTTGTTTGGGCCCTGATCTTTGTTGCAGCACTGGGGTTGGGGCCTTTTGCGGGAATCCTGGCACTAGCAGTACGCTCCATTGGATTTGTATCTAAGTTAACCGCAGAGCAAATTGAAGATATAGATTACCGTCCCATTGAAGCCATCCGT
>CAYFXP010000069.1:0-4261 GCA_964346935.1 uncultured Syntrophobacterales bacterium | reverse complement strand
AAGGCTCTATTGAAGAAAATGAATTTAGACTAATCAGTAAAAGACATCGGGAATGAAAGGAAAAGCCATAGAGCATTACGAAAAATTCCTCGACCTCTGGAAAGACGCTGACCCTGGTATTGTTGAGGTTGAGGATGCAAAGAAGAGGTTGGCTGGGTTGAAATAATGTATTTGGAAATTTGTATGCCTCAACAGGGGGTGAGATTATGAAGATTTGTACCATTGCCGTATTATTTATTTTGTACTCAATTATTTCTCCCACAGTAATTGCGGATGATGAAATTTTAGTCTTACAGCCCGGAAGCTCAGGGATAGATGCCTATGTATGTGACTGCAAACCTAATGAAACCAGCGGCGGCGGAAACATCCATAAAGCATACCAGGGAGAATGGCGTGACTGTTATGCTCGTTATCTTATTAAATGGGACTTAAATCAGTTGCCCAAGAATATAACAATTACAAAAGCAGTCATGGAGCTGAGATGCATGGAACTGGGCGGTAATAAAAGTGGCCAGGTGGCATTTTCTCGACTAATTGAAGACTGGTCTGAAGATAATGTTACACATGCTACATGTCCAAAACACGCAAATGAAGATTCAGTCATTACAGATTGGCCTAAAGAAAACCAATGGCACGCAGTTGATATTACAAAATTTGTTCAGCTGTGGTATGAGGAGCCTAAACGCAATTTTGGGGTATATTGTCATAGCATCAATACCAGCGGAACGTATTGGGTGGGATATTATTCCTCAGATCATAAGGATGCAGCACTCCGACCAAAACTAACCATAACCTATTCCATAGAAGACTGAAATCCCAACCTCTGGAAAGATGCTGACCCTGGTATTTCTGAGGTTGAGGATGCGAAGAAGAGGCTGGCGGGGACTGGTTGATGAGGGGTTTCAGGAAGGCGGAAAAGATTCTCCTGGCAAAGGCCATGTTTACCCTCGCTAATATCTATCCTTCTTGACCCTGGCAAGGACCGAGTGGCCAGGAT
Source organism: uncultured Syntrophobacterales bacterium (assembly GCA_964346935.1). Classification (GTDB taxonomy): domain Bacteria; phylum Desulfobacterota; class BSN033; order WVXP01. The sequence goes on along the minus strand of CAYFXP010000069.1, from coordinate 3,264 downwards.
TGAAGGTCACCTTTTTCGGTTTAGCCGCTAGAGGAAAGTCGAACGTCTTTTCCGGCGCATCGATGATTACCCAGATGTAGCTCCACTTTTTTGAGTCGAAATCGAAGCGCACGGGGACAACGGCGGAGAAACCGGTCGGCACATCTGTCTGCGTGACTTTCAGCGAGAAAGAGTACCGCCCATCAGGAGTTGGAGAGTCGGCCACCTTGTAGCTCCACTTGTAGGTCGGGACCGCCTTGCCGTAGACCCAATTCTCGAAGAATGAGACCCAATCCATGTTCGTGTGCTTCTGGAGCAGGCGAAGGAAGTCCTCCGTGCTGGCTTCCTTGCCGGAGAAGGTCCGGAGGAAGTCCTGGAGAGTTTCGCGGAAAGCATCACGGTCACGAACAGAGGCCCAAAGAAGCTGGCGGATCATGTGCAATACCAGCGCGCCCTTATTGTAGATCTGCATGACGTACCCATCGGGCACCTCGGCCGTACTGGCGCGGTAACCGGCGGCTATCGGCCCGATCCGTCGCCGCTGTTTATCCGTGGGTACAAAACCCAAGCGGCGCAGAAATACATCATCCATTCTCATACTCTGGCCGGTCAGTTCGTCGGTGAACATGGAAAGGAATGTTTCGAAAGTGCCCTTGGTTTTCTTCGAGACTTGAAGGAACATCAGCGCCGAATACTCGGCGAACGCCTCAGAAATCCATTGGTCGCGATATGTTTTGCAGCCCACCAAATGACCCCAGTATTGATGGGCTGTCTCGTGAGCGCGAAAAAGTTCTGAAAGGCCAGGGTGCTCAGCATCATAAGTTAGGTACGACAGGTGTATGAAGCCCTCAAAAGCCTGGCCATGAAAACCCATGATTCGGGCGGCGTAGATTCGTTCTGTCGACAGCTTCACCCCGAAGTACTGCTGGAAGAAGTTCAGGCTGTTGGCTATGTCCGCGGCCACATTGCGCACCATGTTTCCGGTTGTTAAACCAGTCTCCTTCCCAAAGGAGACGATCTCCGGCAGGCCCTCGACCTTTATTTTCTCCTCCTTGAAGTCCTTGCCGTAGGAGAAGCCGAGCATCCTGACTGGTTTATTCATGTTCCATGCAACAACTTGTGCGGTAGACGTTTGCTCCACCTCCTCCGGCACGCCGATAGCGCACACCTGGTACTTCTTGGGCATGGTGAAGATGAGCTGGCCGGTATGGATATCGCTGTAAGTATCGGCTTCACCAGGATACCAATCACGCCCCGAGGCGTAGTTATATAGCTTCATGTCGTAATCGAAGACCAAGTCCTGGCTGACGCCCTTCTCTGTGGGCCGGTCGAGCAACACCACCAAGGCGCTGTTGTTCAACTCGTTGTCCATTGACGCAAACCGTTTGCCCGTGGCATCGCGGAGGAAGGGAATGTGCGTGCCATCGTCCCTGGTGACCGAGTTTACTTTAGCCAATGGGTCCAGGTAGAGCTGGAGCGCCCTGGCACCCTCTGATAGCGGCATGAAAGTAAGCCTGACCTTGAAGTGGACCCACGCTCGTCGCGGCTCAATAGGATCAAATGTCTTGCCCCTCGTGTCCATAAGGTTGACCTGTATGGCTGCGTTGGTCACATCGATGGACTGTGTTTTCGTCGAGGTGGGGCGTCCGCGGCTGCCCCGCTCCTCTGGACGGTCGAGGCTTACCCAGATTTCCGCAAAATAATTTTTCTTCTGCAACTTGACTAGGGTGATTTCCTCCTGGTGGAAGGGGTCGTATTCATATATCAGCCAGCCGAATTCTCGGGTTTCAGCGTCGACAACCAAGTAGTCATCTCCAGGGGTTAATAGCCCGGCAATGATGCGTGCGTCGGCATCCAGGCCGCCGATCCTCAGCCAGTTCCTGTGCCGCTGCCGGGCGCACGGATTTTCCTCAAACCCGCCCCCGAGCAAATCGGCGGCATAGGTGGCGAGCATCTTTGCCGATGTTCGCAGCACCATCCTGGTGAAGGGCACGTCGATCTTTTCGAGGTCGGCTTTCCTGGAGAAGCGGCGTAGTTGTTCCGTCTCGAACCGGTCAGGAATGGTCATGGTAAAATGGCCCCTGCCCTCAAATACGAGGCCGGTTACCGTGCCATCGCCCGTCGGTTCCATGAGATAGACCTTACCCGATTGCAGGGTCCAGGTGGCGGTGTCCTTCGTGATGACCAAGCCCTCTGAAGGGACAGGTATCGATTCCACTGTGAATCGCCACCCTTTCAGATGGAGGTAATCGTCCTTCGTAGCGTAAGTTTGTGGTGTTCTGGCTTCTATGAAGGATACGGAAACCGCGCTCGTCAGAATGACAAAACAAAGAATGCGCATTCTCATTGATTACACCTGATGACAAGGGATAAGAAATTCCTTTTTGCGAACGGTGTCCGATTGTGAGTCTTTATCTCATCTTTCCCATCCAACCATCGTGGGGAATTATAAATCACGACTCAAAAAGATGTCAAGGAGGCTCGAGAACGCGAGGGTGTTTCCCTGAAGCCGTTCGAGGCGCCAAAAAAGCCACAAATCACCCAGACCCCTGGAAAGACTCTGATCCTGGTATCGCTGAGGTTGAGGATGCGAGGAAGAGGCTGGCTGGGTTGAAAGACCAAATCCCCTAAAGCCCTAGCTTCCCTGGATTGAAAAGGACGCTGAGCGTTAACTGCCTCATAGGTGAGACGGTTGAGGGGGAAGGAAAATCTCACGTTAGGAATTAACAGCAAGGGAGTAGAAATCTTAACAAACTTTTTGCAAACTTTTAACAACTTCTTAACAACTTTTATGTTGAGAGAACTTAAATTATTTATTGATAAATAAAGAATTAAGGTAAGGAAAATGTCAAAAAAGTCTTTGTTGTAGTTTCTTGTGTCTGAGGGTGAGTAAAATGAAAAGAATCATTTTGGCAGGAATGTTTTTCCTCATTTATACTTCTTTTCTCTCACTCTATGCCCAATGGGCAAAAACCTATGGAGGCAGTGAATCAGATGCTGCTAGATCCATTCAACAGACAATTGATGGAGGGTATATTGTGGCAGGCTCGACTTCATCTTTTGGTGCTGGAGAGAGTGATATCTGGATTTTAAAGCTTTCTTCAGATGGAGATATTGAGTGGCAAAAAACCTATGGAGGAAGTAATGATGACGGTTATGCTACCTGTATTCAGCAAACAAGCGATGGAGGCTATATTATTGCAGGCAACACTTTCTCTTTTGGCGATGAGATAGAAATATGGGTTTTTAAACTTACCTCAGCTGGAGATATTGAGTGGCAAAAAA
>CAYFXP010000068.1:0-6797 GCA_964346935.1 uncultured Syntrophobacterales bacterium | reverse complement strand
GGGAGATTACTTGAGAATTTGGTCTTTGTCGAGCTGAAAAGAAAGAGAAGGGATGTTTATTATTTTGAGGGCAAAAGGGAATGTGATTTTTATGCCGTTGATGAGGAGGGATCGAGATCAGTTTTTCAGGTAAGCTATGAGCTAAATGAGGAGAACGAGAATAGAGAGATCGAGGGCATCACTGAAGCCTGTAAAATGCACGACCTCCAGAAGGGGACTATTTTGACAGCGGATAGAGAAAGTAGTTTGGAGTATGAAAGTGTTGAAATTGTCATCGAACCGGTGTGGAGATGGCTGCTTAGGGAATCGGGTTTTGGTTGAGAGGGAGGCCTGGTGGAAATTTCGATCTAAAGCTCCTTATCCTTTCACTCTATGTAACCCTTAGGGGAAGTGGGAGAGTAGGGAGAGGAAAATATGAGATTAGGAGATTGGGGCAAGAGATAGGGGTTTCAAGGCAAATGAGGGAGACTGACCATGAAGATGAGATATTATAAGGATACAGATTCCCTTTACATCGATCTGAGTGAAAAGACAAGTGCCGAGTCTTTAGAGGTTGCCCCCGGAATAGTGGTAGACTTTGACGAAAACAACGAAACAGACGAGATAGACCAAATAGACCAGTATTCACTGAAAGGGGTTTACGATTCTCATTGATTCTATCATTTGTCCGCTTTGGAAATTTTCTGAAAGAAGCACGTTGGCCTTACCTGCCATAGCAGCCTGTATGATGAGCGAATCCCAGAAGGAATACTCGAATCGGCGTTGTATATCGATCGCAGAAAGAATAGATTGACCGTTGTTAACCATGACGTTCCACTTAAGCAAGTGAATGACGAGTTCTTCAGCTTTGTCGGAATGAAGGGGCCTGGGAATTTTACCGGTGACCATGACAAAAAATTCTTGAAGCACCTGGGTACTAATGATACCGAGTCCGGTCTGCCAGAGATCGAGTATGATTCGTGATGCCTCCTCATGCTTCCGGCCTGCTGACGAATCGTGAGCATATATCAGAATATTGGTATCAACAAACGTCCTATCCCCTTTCATGAAGCTCCTCCCGTTTGACCTTAATATCTCCTCGGGTCCCTAAGTCGAAGCCTTTTTCGAGGATCATCCTATGTCTCTGTTTGGACCTCTCATATTCCTGGTTGCGGCGGACGATATCTTGCAGAGCCTCAACCAGTAACTGGCTGAGGGATTTCTCCATCCTGATGGCCAGTATCTTGGCCTCTTTGAGCAGGGATTTGGGCAGTGAAAGCGTAACGTTTTGTTTTTCCATCGTATCCTCCTGAGAGAGGTTTTAACACACAAACATTTATATCACATTTTTACGTGCATTTCAATCCCATGAAATCACAAGATACAAACAGTGTCGGGGTGCCGCGGTCACCCATTAATATTGAGTTTTTGATACAAGATTACAGTGGCTGGGTAAGGGTTTGAAACTGAGAGGTTAAGAGACTGGGAGATTAGGAGACTGGGCAGTAAGCACTAAGCACCAAATTTAACTAACGAGAACAACGAAACAGACCAGAGAGACCAGACCAACGAGAGATTAAGCAGTATGCACTATGCAGACAAAATCGACGAAATAGACGAGAGAGACGAAATAGACCAGATTAACGAAATAGACGAGATCAACCAGATAGACTAGATGGACGAAATAGACCAGACAGACGAAACAGACCGTTCAAATCCCCACAACCCGACAAACCCAACAAACCAAAAAAAGATTTCGGCAATGGGAAACCGAATACCGGAAGCTCCCGCGCTTGTGACAACGGTTGACCTTTGCTGCTGGCTCGGGGAGATCAACAGGTTTAGGGCTCAGAAATCACCATTTCCCATCTTACCCTAGGCCCCAATACCAATCATTAATTGAATTCTTGCATTTTTTAAACAATTAGTATAATAGTTGGGGTGTCCGCAAGAACGGAAATACATGGGTTTTACTACGAGGCATGACAAACCGATCGCGAGCTCAAGATCAGGAGTTGAAGCTATGTACGACGTTATCATTGTTGGAGGTGGTCCCATTGGTTGTTACACCGCATCCCTTCTCGCTAAGAAGGGTTTTGATGCCCTGGTGTTGGAGAGGAATCCCTCTGTTGGGCTTGGGGTTGTGTGTGCCGGCCTCATAGGGACGGAGGCCTTCCGTCGATTTCATCTCCCGAGGAAGCCGGTGATTAACGAGATATGTGATGTCACCTTCTTCTCCCCCTCGGGGATTCGTTTCTCCTATCGAACCGAAGCGCCCATGGTTTTTATGGTAGATAGGCACCAGTTTGATAGGGAGATGGCCAGTATGGCCATGAGTTACGGGGCGGTAGTGAGATGCAGCAGCCTCGTAAGGGACGTGAGGACTCGGGATGATGGCGTAATCGTTGAGGTGGAAGGCCATAAGGAAACATACCCTTTCCGAGGCAAATTGGCAGTGATTGCGTGCGGCTTTAACCCGGGCTTAACTCAAAGGCTGGGGTTGATGAGCCCCGCTGAATACTTGCTGGGGGCGGAGGGTAAACTGGATGTCGATGGAGTGAGGGGGACGGAAATTCATGTTGGTCAGAATATTGCGCCGGGATCATTTGCCTGGGTGGTTCCCGCGGGTGCCGGGAAGGCAAAAATAGGGATGACCACCCGGGAAAACGCAAGGCTCTTTTTGCAGTCCTTTTTAGATAGCCCGAGGCTAAGGAATCGAATAAAAACCCAGGACCCGAACATCAATATCGATGTAATCCCCATAAGGCCGATAGAGAAGAGCTTTCGGGAGAGGGTTCTGGTGGTGGGGGAGGCAGCGGGCCAGGTAAAATCGACAACGTGTGGCGGTATTTACTATGGGCTGATTTCGGCGAGCCTGGCAGCCGAAACGATAGAGGTGGCTTTTTCCAAAAACAGGTTTGACGATGGCATTTTGAAGAGATATGAGCAGAGATGGAGGCATGAGCTGGGCGGCGAAATCGAGATCGGTTACCGCTTTCGCCAGATCTTCTCCAAAATAAAGGACGCACAGATCGATAGGCTCTTCGAGATCTTAGACTCCGATGGAATTGGGCACTTAATCCGCAGCAAGGCCCAATTTGACTGGCATAAAGACCTCATCCTTGCGCTTTCGAGATATGGGGGTATTGGAAAATACCTTGGGCCGATCTCCCTCTTTGCCAAGGGCTTGATGGAATAGAAGCGTACCCGTAGTATTCCATGTTATATCCCAAATTTGAGGTGGATGTTGAATTACTGGCATGACAGGGGGATGAGGGCAAAAATACAAGGGAGACATTGAAGCCCGCAGAATTGGGTACCCATCGCTTCGTGTTAAAACCAGCTCGGCTGTTATTGGAACATCTAAACCTCTTTACGGACGAAACGCTCCCTGGTCCCATCTTGGATATGGCGTGTGGTGATGGGCACAACGGGATCTTTCTGGCCCAGAAATACCTGCGGGTGATCTGCTGCGACAAATCCCGAGAGGCCCTCGACCGGGCCAGGAGGCTCGCATCTGAATATGGCGTGACGATCACATTATGGCAGGTTGATCTTGAACGGGAGGGAATTAGTCCATTGCCCCAAGAGTCCTACGGCGGCATCCTCGTTTTTCGCTATTTGCACCGACCCCTCATACCCTCCATCAGAGAGGCGCTCAGAAAAGGAGGCATCCTTATCTATGAGACTTTCACCGTTGAGCAGCCGAAATTCGGGAAGCCGCATAATCCAGACTTCCTATTGAAACCAGGGGAGTTACACCAGTGGTTTGAAGATTGGAAGATCATCCACGCCTTCCAGGGAATAAAGGAAGGGCCCAAGAGAGCCGTGGCCCAAATTGTCTGCCGAAAGACGGGATAAGTGGAGCGGGAAATGGCATACAGTGGTAAGACCATTCCGAAGAGAGGGGTTTGTTGAGGGCTTAATATGAGCTGGTTGTCACGTTTAAACGTTTATTGGGTAATCTCCCTGCTCTATATGGGCCTGATCTTCGTCATCTCGTCATTTGCTTTGCCCATGAAGGTCCCTTCCTTCGTCCTTGCTGACAAGCTCGTTCATGTGCTTGAATTTGGCCTGCTTGCATCTCTGATATATTTCGCCCTGAAGAAATCAGGGGTCAGTTCCCATCCAATATTCATCCCCTTTCTCATTGCCTTTCTCTACGGCGTCTCGGACGAGATACATCAGTATTTCGTGCTGGGAAGGGATATGGATTTATTTGATGCCGTGGCCAATGCCGCGGGGAGCCTGATCTTTCCCCTCGGAATTCATGCCATAAACCATGGGAGGGCGGCACGGGTGCCCAAGAAGGTACGGTAGGTAAGCAGGAGAGGACTCCACCCTGAATTTGAGCCTCACCCCCTGAAATGGCGCCGTAGCCAGTTACATTTTTGTAATACTGATACAAATTTGTCACTTGGCCACATAGTAACGTTTTCCCCATTGAATTCGATCTTCAAGCATATTTCATTCCTGATATCAAGTAATTAGCCGTATCAGCGCGAGTTTGGCACTACTTCAGGTCCTAACCTGGATAACATCGGATTTTATCGCTATTTAGTTCATTTTATTGGTTTTTTTTAACACTGGCTCGCGATTTGCTTATATAATAAGTTTGCCAAAGGGCCTGAGCCTGAAGCGTGGGAATACAGGGCGCTGAAGGCTCGCGCAATGATGGTGATCTCCCAAAAACTAACACCATCACTGATCCATCACCGCCGCCCGACCCTATATTATCCCCCGCTCCAAAATGGCTGGGCGGCGGTGATGGCCGGCCCATTGGTCCGCCCAGCAGCAAGCTTTCAGCACCACTCCAATGAGCGCTCATCTCATTTTCCTCAAAGCTGTGTAACTGCATGGCAAAAAATAAAAGGCCTCCGATAAGGAGGCCTTTTGTCTGCCCTGGTGCCGGAGGTCGGATTCGAACCGACACGGGGTTTAAGCCCCGCGGGATTTTGAGTCCCGTGCGTCTACCAATTTCACCACTCCGGCGCTCCATATTATGATAAATAACAAAAATAGCCTTTGTCAACCAAAAAGCTATTGGAGTTTCCGGAGTCTAAGGAGAACAGCATCGTTCATGAGCGACTCGCGGGAGCAGTGGGGCCCCTTCGAGGGTGAGCAGGGAGGGGAAAGCCGGCCCTTCAGAGGCCGGAAGGGGTAAGTATTCCCCGCCTGCGAACCCAGAAAGGGTCACTGCGGGAGCGTAGGAGCGAAGGGACGGTGGTGTTCTCTGCAAAGGTCGAAAAAAAAGATTATCAAGGGATTGTGAAAACACATGGTGTGAAAGTCCGGAAACTCCGGAAAAGCTAACCGAGTTTCCCCAATTTTATCGAGAAGGCCGTTATGTGGCAAAGAGCGACTTTTTCGGAGGCACGGGGAGAATACGTTGACACTTTCGGCACCCTATGGTATTTTTACTGCAATGGGGCTGTAGCTCAGATGGGAGAGCGTGTGACTGGCAGTCACAAGGTCGTGGGTTCGATCCCCATCAGCTCCACCAATAAAATCAAGGGGTTAGGTTTCCTGCCTAACCCTTTTATTTTGTATTCGAAAATGAGGCTTGATTTTTCCCTGGCTTTTGCCAATGTTATTTCTGTGAAACGCAAATCAGGAGACTGAGCGGTCTCCTTAGCCAGAAATGGACTTGTAAAGATTTTGGGGAGGCTCAGTGGCCCGATATTTACTGACAGGGTGTGCCGGGTTTATCGGTGCGAATGTAGCCGAATTCTTACTGGCGGACAACCACCGTGTTGTTGGCCTAGATAATCTGAACGATGCCTATGACATTCGTTTGAAACGTTGGCGCCTGACTCAGCTAAAACGTCGGCCCGGGTTCGAATTTCACCAACTAGACATAACCGATCAGAATGCGTTGCAGCGGCTATTTGAAGAGGCCATTGAAGGTGGACGACAAACAGCGAGCAAAGGTCCTTGGGCGGCAGTACTCAACCTTGCTGCCCGTGCCGGTGTACGCCAGTCTGTGGAGAATCCCTGGGTTTATTTTGAGACCAACGTTACTGGTACCCTGAATCTCCTGGAGCTCTGCCGGAGGCATCGCGTCGAGAAATTTGTGTTGGCGTCTACTTCGAGCCTTTATGGTGCAAATAACCCCCGGCCATTTCTGGAGGATGCCAACACGGATGAACCGCTTTCCCCTTATGCGGCTTCTAAAAAAGCTGCAGAATCACTTTGCTATACATACCACTATCTCTATGGGCTGGACATAACGGTACTTCGATATTTCACCGTCTACGGTCCCGCAGGACGCCCAGATATGAGCCTTTTCCGTTTTATTCAGTGGATTAATGAGGGATGGGTAGTGACTGTTTATGGGGACGGTCAGCAAGAGCGAGATTTCACATATGTGCACGATATCGCGAGGGGAACCATTGCAGGGTTGAAGCCTCTAGGCTACGAAGTGATCAATTTAGGATCGGATCGGCCGGTGATTTTAATGGATACCATCCGTGTGGTAGAAGAATTGGTTGGTAAAAAGGCCGCTGTTGAGCATCTGCCAAGGCACCCTGCAGATGTCAGGGCGACTTGGGCGGATATCAATAAGGCACAGAAGCTCTTAGGATGGCGTCCACAGACGCCGCTCAACAATGGCTTGGCCGCTCTAAATAGCTGGTATGGGGAAAATAGGAATTGGGCCAAAAGAATACGGACACGTTAAAATAGGTCTTGATAAATCCTTTCATAAGGCCCCGGCATCCCGCCAAGGTCACCCCTTCAAATAAGTAAAATTCTATGAAATTAAGGCGGAAAAACGAGCTCTGAGCGCGAATTATATTTTTTCGACAACCACTCCCAGG
>CAYFXP010000067.1:0-10077 GCA_964346935.1 uncultured Syntrophobacterales bacterium | reverse complement strand
ACAAGAAATTATGGTCTTGGAGAACCATGGGAATCGGGTCTATGTGGGTTCCCAGGAGGTGGAACCCGGAAGGAGGGAGGTTTTTCGCATTTCCCTGCCCGAGAAGGCTGCGGCTTTCGAACCCATGAAAGGGCTGATGGGGTGTTGCATCATAAAGACGGAAGACGGTTTCATTGATACCATGGACATTAAACCGGGAAGGAAGGAAATTCGATTTTCCTACAAAGTGGATTACGGTTCCTCTCGGTATAAACTGAGCAAAATGCTTTACGCGAAGACGGAATCCATCGATTTCCTCATCCCCGATACGGGGATCGAGGCTAAAAGCGATACGTTGGAATTCAGAGGGACCCTTGGAAATCCGGGCCAACGTTTTCTCCATCTCTCGGGGAGTGATCTTGGTCGCGGATCGCGGATCGTGTTGGAGTTAAGGGGCCTTCCGTGGGGCAAAGGGTTGGTTAAATGGGTCATCGTCGGATTGGTGATAGCCATAATTGGGGGAGCCCTGACCTATCCGTTCGTGAAGAGCCGAATGCGAAAGGGAGAAATGAGGAAACCAAGCGTCGTGGGATCTGAAGTGGTGAACCCGGTTGGATGGAGGGAGGAATTGTTAAGGGAGATCGCCCGCTTGGACAACCTTTTCGAAGCCGGTGAGATCGGTTCAGAGGAATACCGTTCACAGCGGAAGCAGGCGATGGAGAAGGCCAAGGAGGCCACAAGGCTGCTCAGGGAAATGGCCTCTAAGGATTGAGTTACATGAATCTAGGTGTAGACCTGACGTTGATAGTGGGTGTGAAACATCGGGTGCTTTAGGGAGCAGGCGACAAATAAACCGGAGGTTTTGAGATGTGCCACATCGTTTTAGCTTCGCCAATTTTGGCCCTGCCCTTATTCTTTTTTTTCCCCTTCAGGACAGCTTTACCCGCCTATATCGCGGTCCTGCTTGCAATGGCGTTCGTCTACCTCAAGATCATCGCGGCTATGAAATCCAGGGTTCAGACCGGCATGGAGGGGATGACCGACCGAGATGCAATCGTGGTGGAGGACATCAACCCGGAGGGGAAAGTCAGATTTAGGAATGAACTGTGGGTAGCAGCTGCTGAGGGTAAGAAGTTCTTCAAGGGGCACCGGGTAAGAATACACGGGTTTCAAGGGTTAAAGGTGATCGTTCGAGATCCTATTGAAGGATAAGGGGACGAGATATGTCCTCACGCGGCAGAGGAGGAAGAGGTGTTTTCAAATATGCTCATCACGTTTCGAGAGACGTTGGAGGCGGCATTGGTTATCAGCGTCATGCTGGCCTTTTTGAACAGGACTCGTCAGCAAGGCTATAAGAAATATGTGTGGTGGGGGGTTGTGGCCGGCATCCTGGCCTCCTTTGGGTTTGCCTTCGTGTTTAACGCCTACCTCGGCGGCTTTTCGGGCAGAGGGGAGGAGGTTTTCGAGGGTTTGATGATGTTTCTGGCCGCCGTCCTGCTCACATTCATGATTTTCTGGATGATGAGGCAAAAACAGATCGTTTCCGAGTTGGAAGGCCGGGTCACCCAGGAAATCGAGGAGAGCCATGTTTTCGGGCTCTTTTTGTTAGCGCTCACCGCTGTCTTCAGGGAAGGGGTGGAGACGGTGATCTTCTTGAAGGCGGCGACATTTCTGACGGGGGGCTTTCACGCCTGGGGCGCCTTCATTGGCATCGGTGGGGCAATTGTGATTGCGGCCCTCTTCTTCCTGGAGATCAGACGGGTTCAGATCAAGCGGTTCTTTCAGGTTACCAGCCTGATTTTAATTCTGTTCGCCGCAGGTCTCGTGGCCCACGGTATTCACGAATTCCAGGAGGCGAGACTTTTGCCCGTCATGGTGAAGCACCTCTACGATATGAACTGGATCATCGATGAGAAGGGTTTCTTGGGAGAGATGTTGAAGTCACTTTTCGGCTATAATGGAAATCCTTCCTTATTGGAGGTAACCGGGTATTTAGGGTACATGACCTTTGCCCTGATATCCTTCCTGAGGACCAAAAAGGGGAGACCCGCAGATAGGCTCGAAATGCGGAAGGCTAGGGAAAAATCCCCTATGGTGACCGAAGAATTACCGGCTCCCAATAAGGGATAAACCGGAGCCCCCAAATGGGGCGGACTCATCTCCGTTGATTGTCCGGGAAGGCATCCCTTGGGGAGAAAAGCATGGGGAAAAAAAAGAGGAGGCTGAAGATCATCGTGGTTTCCTCGATCGTTTTATCTATCATCGGGTATCTCACGTACACCGGGATCAGGGATACCATGACGTATTACCTCACGGTGAGTGAGTTGCTGGCCAAAGGGCCTTCCACTGAGAACACGGGGTTGAGGGTCGGGGGAGAGGTGATCCCGGATTCCATCCAGTGGAACCCCAAGGATTTGAGATTGAGCTTTCGGATGAGGGATGGAGAGTCCATTCTTAAAGTTGATTACCAGGGGGTTGTGCCGGATTCCTTCAAGCCGGGAAGGGAAGTGATCGTGGAGGGGAAATACAGGACGGAGGGGCTCTTCAAGGCGACCACCATCATGCCCACATGTCCATCCAACTATGAATGATAGTGTTGGAAGTTCAAAAGACGATTATGGCATTGAGGTGAGGGCCTTGACTAAACAGTTTGGCTATAAGAAGGTCCTCAACCAAGTTAACCTCACCGTGAAGAAAGGGGAATTCGTAGCCCTGTTCGGGCCCAACGGGGCGGGAAAGACGACCTTGATCCGAATCCTCTCTTCCTTGATGAGGCCGACTTCGGGCGGGGTACTGGTAGGAGGTTACGACCCCAGAAATGAAGGGGAGGAGTTGAGAAGGGTCATTGGGGTCATCTCCCACAATACGTTTTTGTATGATAGCCTTACCGCTTTTGAAAACCTGAAATTCTACGGGCGGATGTATGACGTAAAGGGCCTGGAGGAAAGGATCGAGGAGGTCCTGGAGCTGGTGGGATTGAGAGAGCGAATACATGAAAGGGTTCAGACCTTTTCGCGTGGTATGCAACAGCGGCTTTCTATCGCAAGGGCAATTCTCCATGAGCCCGCTGTCTTGCTCTTGGACGAACCATACGCTGGTCTAGATCAGAACGGGATGGAAGTATTCAAGGGGATCCTCGAGGGCTTTAGGGACGGGGGAAAGACCACCATCATGACCTCCCATGATCTGCAAAGAGGATTGGAAATGTGTAGCCGGGTGGCCATCTTACATTCCGGTGTTATCGTTTACAGCGAGGACATTGCCAGCGTCGTAACAAGTGATTTTCAGAACATTTACTCTCACTATACGAAGGCGGGAGGGTTAGGCCTTCGGAGGAGTTGGGTTTGAATTTTCTCAGTAAGGTGCGGACCATCGTTTGGAAGGACTTTACCCATGAGCTCCGCAGCAGGGAGATGCTCATATCGATGTGCGTCTTCTCCTTTCTGGTGATCATCATTTTTAACTTCGCCCTTCCTCCCGGTGCGGAGAAAGCGGGCTGGATCATTCCGGGGATTCTCTGGGTGGCTTTCCTCTTTTCAGGCCTTTTGGGAATGGGCCGCTCTTTCGGAGTTGAGAAGGACAAGGGTTCCCTCCAGGGCTTGCTGCTCTGCCCAGTGGAAAGGGGAACGATTTATGTGGGGAAGATGGTGGGCAATTTTGTCTTCATGTCCATGATGGAAGCCTTCACCCTGGTTATCTTCACCGTTCTGTTTAATGTGAATCTATTGCCCATCCTCCTACCCTTGACTTTGGTTATTGTATTGGGCACGGTGGGCTTCACAGTTGTGGGCACGATTTTTTCGGCCATGTCCGCCAATACGCGGGCCAGAGATGTAATGCTTTCGTTGCTCGTCTTTCCCATTACCGTGCCCCTGATCATCGCGTCGATAAAGGCGACGGGGAAAATCCTCGATGGAAAATCACTCTCTGAGATCTTTTCCTGGTTGAAGATCCTGGTGGCCTTCGACTTGACCTTTGTTTTGGTTTCGTATTTGACCTTCGAATTTGTCCTTGAGGAATAGTAATTATGAGGAGATGGGCGAGCATTATCCGCGAATTCACCACCCTGGCTGCCATGATAGTAGCTCTTTATGCCATATTCCTGTACGCCCCCATCGAGAAGACGATGGGAATAATCCAGAAGGTCTTCTATTTTCATGTCTCCTCGGCTTTCCTCTCCTTCTTCGCCTTTCTCATCGTTTTTGTCGCCAGCATCCTCTACCTGTACCGGAGGGATCGGAAATGGGACATTTTGGCCCAATCCTCCGCTGAGATAGGGGTTATCTTCTGTACGCTTGTCTTGATCACGGGTCCGATTTGGGCAAAGCCCGTTTGGAATGTTTGGTGGACATGGGATCCCAGGCTTACGACAACCCTGATCCTCTGGTTCATCTACGTCTCCTACCTCATGTTGAGGAAAATGGCAGGAGAAGGCCACAAAGAAGCCTTTGCCGCAGTGTTCGGGATTGCGGGGTTTATAAATGTGCCCATCACCTTTTTCGCCATAAGGATATGGAGGACCATCCATCCGGTAGTGATCAGATCCAGCGGGATTAGCATCACATCCCCTATGCTCAACACCTTGATCATCACCCTCCTGGCCTTCACCCTCCTCTACTTTCATCTCCTTAAGGCCAGGATAAGGCTGGAGAGGATGAGGGAAGAGTGCGGGGAGATGAGGGCCCTATTTGAAGAACGGGATATTCGATAGGTAAGGCTTTGGGAGAATGGTTTAATGGATAACGCATGGTATCTTTTTTCCGCTTATAGTATCACATGGCTCATCATCTTCCTTTATTCCTATGGCGTTTCAAAGCGGCAGCAATCGTTGGAAAACCAGATTGCTGAGATGAAGGAGACCTTAAGGGAAGATGTTCAATCATGAAGGCACCCGTAAAACAGGATGGGGTGATCTCGTTGAAGAATGATGGTACGGAAAAAATAAGGGGCAAATACGACCGAATTTCCCCATACTATGACCTCATGGAGTTGCTCCTGGAAAGAGTTCTCTTTTTCCGGTGGCGAAAAAAGGTCTTTGATGCTTTGGATGGAGAGAGCATCCTAGAGGTGGGGGTGGGGACGGGAAAAAATTTTGAATTCTATGCCGTCGGCAAACGGATTACGGCCATTGATTTCAGTAAGGGAATGCTGAGCAGGGCTCGGAAGAAGGCGGAAAGCAAAGGGGTGAAAGTTGATCTGCTGGAAATGGATGTTCAGGATCTCCATTTTGGCAATCAATCCTTCGATACAATCCTGGGAACCTTCGTCTTCTGCTCGGTTCCGGACCCGATACGGGGATTACGCGAGATCAAGCGAGTTTGCAAAAGGGGCGGAAGGGTCGTCCTCTTAGAGCATGTAAGGCCCAGAAATACGCTCTTGGGGAGGATTTTTGACCTCCTGAATTCTATCACGGTTAAGGTGATGGGAGTTAACATCAACCGGAATACCGTTGAAAACATACAAAGGGCGGGCTTGAATGTCCTGGAAGAGAAAGATCTCTTCGGAGATGTCGTTAAATTGGTCGCGGCGAATCCTTGCAATGGGGAATAACATCTTGTTGCCTCTTTTTTCCCTCGCGGTGCGAAAATTTTTTGCGGCCCGGCCGACTAGATAGATGTGATTGGGTAAATATTATCCGCCGATAAAAATCCGCTTTTCCTACCGCCGCTGCTTAACAAAAAAATTCAATGATATTAAAATCTTATATAATTTCCACTTTCTCGTTCCCTCTTCATATTTGGCACAGCTTTTGCCCGTACATAGTTGGAGACTAAAGAAATCAGTGGCCACCTGAAAGCAATAATGGGGGGTTCCATGAAGGAAGAGAAACGAGATGTACGGGGCAGTCATTCATTTTGGATGATTGTCTGTTGTGGCATCCCCCTTGTGGGCGTGGTACTTCTCTCTTTTCTGGGAATATTGGGGTCTTGGGGCTTTTACGCGCTGATCCTTTTATGCCCCTTGCTTCACTTATTCTTTATGAGGAGGATGTTCTCTAAGGATATGCACAAGGGATCGAGTGAAAATCAGATGGTGGGGCCAGGAAGATAAATGACAAGCAATAAAGCGGAGATCTGATGAAGGGAAGTAAGATTGTCAATGCGTAGGCCATGAGAAAGGGCGAAACATGCAGGAAGAAGTAGGGAAAGTTATAGAAACACGGAATGGTATGGCAAGGGTTCTGGTCAAAAGGAGTTCGGCCTGTGGCCATTGCCCGTCGAGGTCCTGCTGTGCGGTCCTCGGAGGAGATCTCAAAAGCGTTGATGTATCCAACCCGATTGGCGCCAAGAGAGGGCAGCAAGTGAGGATTGGAATATCCTCAAAAGCCGTTCTGAAAGCCTCCTTTATTCTCTACATAGTTCCAATTCTCGCCCTCATCTTTGGAGCGATGCTTGGAAAATATCTCGCCCCCCAACATAATGAGATATGGGCTGTTTTTGTGGGAGTCGGGTTTTTCGTCGGTTCTTATTTTGTCATAAAGGCATTGAGCAAGCGTTTTGAAAAAAGGGCGGAATACCTACCGATGGTCACGGAGATTTTGGCAGATCAAATTTCGGGGGCCCATAAAATCCACTGAGGAGGATTGTCCGATGGAGAAATGGCTCATCATTTTGGGAATCGTTGGGTTGTTCTTCTTTCTGATGCGCCGGGGTGGAATGGGATGTTGTGGCGGAGGTCATTCTCATTCACCTTCCGAGGAAGGAAAAGAGGAGGAGAAGAAGAAACTAAGTTGCCATTAAGAGTAAGGAGATAAGTGTCATGGCAAGGGATGGAGTTTGCGGGATGGAGGTAGATCAGTCTCGCGCGGCCGCCGTTCTGGAATACGAGGGGCAGAAGTTCTATTTCTGCGCCTTGTCCTGCTATGATGCCTTTGAAAAGAATCCAGAGAAGTACGTTTCCGGCAGGAAGCAGGGTTGATTGACCCGCTTCTTAAACAGGCTGGCCCAGGCCAACCAGGAGACCTACGGTGGTAAACCACCAAAGTGCCACTAAGGGAGCATTGAACGGTCTACTTGCGCTAAATGACTTTTGCCCTCAGCCGTGGATATTTATAAAGGTAGCGGATCGAGGGGATGGAGGCCTGAATTACTCGGTTTTTTGGGTAGGGATTTCCTTTGCCGGGGGAATCTCGCCATGGTCGTGAAAAGGAGCGAGGGAATGAGCGTTCCTCTTTCAGCAACTGGAAATATCTCCAAAAAACCGGTCGTAGCGGCCGCTCTGGGCTCGATGGCCCAAAATACAGGATTTTTGGCAGCAAAATACATGATTTACCGTATTTCCCTGTTTAGTGAATTGAGAGATACTAAAGCCAGAGGAAAAGTCGGATTTTGAGCGGCCAGATCGTGATAAAGAAGAACTCGCATCGGGAAAAGTCGATTATTATATGGATAGCAGGGATTGAACGTTCTCGAGGCCATTTCTAGTAAGCGTACGAAAGAGGTGAGACGTTATGGCTATGGATTTTGTTTGCGGGATGATCGTGGATGAGAAGTCGGCACCCGCCAGGACCAGTCACGGGGGAGCCGACTACTTTTTTTGCGCAACCTATTGCAAAGAGGCTTTCGAAAGGGAGCCCCAGAGATATATCGACGGGACCAAGGACTGGGGTAAGGCCATTGACCCTGTTTGCGGGATGACCGTGGAGATCCCTCACGCAGCAGCCATGAGCGTGTATAGGGACCAGTTCATCTACTTTTGTAACGTGGCCTGCAAGGAGAAGTTCGATGCTTCCCCTGAGGGGTTCTTGAAGGCCGAGGAGGAAGAGGAAAAGAAAAAGAAGTCGGAGGTCGTAGGTGCCAAAGAGGCTTTGAAGAAGGTCGAGCTTCCCATCACCGGGATGACCTGTGCCAGCTGCGTGGCCAAGATTGAAAAGGGGCTGTCGAAGATGAGCGGCATCACCGATGCCAAGGTAAATTTTGCTACAGAGAAAGCCACCATCGCCTTCGATCCATCTCAGGTCCACATGGGGGATTTCGTGGCCACCATAAAGGATCTAGGATATGAGGCGGGAATGCAGAAGGTGACGTTGCCCGTCCATGGGATGTCCTGCGCCTCGTGTGTGAAAAAGGTGGAAGATGCCCTCAATGGGCTGGAAGGGGTGGTGCGAGCAAGCGTCAATTTCGCCACGGAGAATGCTACTGTTCAGTATATCCCCGGCGCCGTTTCCATGGGAGATTTTGAGAAGGCGGTTAAAGATGCGGGATACGAGATCTTGGAGGTGGAAAGGGTTGAAAAGGAAGACATCGTCGATCGGGAAAAAGCGGCGCGGGAGGCCGAATATGGGAAAGTGAAACGGAAATTCATTACCGGTATCATACTGGTTGTTCCCATCTTTCTATTGGCCTACTGGAAAACGCTGGGTCTGTCCACGCTGTTCGACCTGAGCAGGCAGGCGAATTTCTACCTTCAGCTTCTTTTTCAAACTCCCATCCAGTTCTGGGTGGGGTGGCAGTTCTACGTAGGAGCATGGAAGACCGCCAAACACAGGTCAGCGGACATGAATACCCTCATTGCCGTGGGCACCTCCGCTGCCTACGTCTACAGTGTGTTGGCCACCTTTTTCCCTTGGGTCTTCGCGGCAAAGGGGCTTTTGGCGGAGGTCTATTTCGACACGGCTGGGGCTATCATCGGTCGCATTCTCTTGGGCCGCCTTTTGGAGGCAAGAGCCACAGGGCAGACTTCAGAGGCCATCAAGAAGCTGATCGGGTTACAGGCCAAGACAGCCAGGGTGGTGAGGGATGGCAGGGAGATAGATATTCCAGTGGAAGAAGTAGAGATTGGTGATCTCGTGGTGGTGAGACCGGGGGAAAAGGTTCCTGTGGATGGTATCATCAAAGAAGGCCATTCGTCGGTGGATGAATCAATGGTCACGGGTGAATCCATCCCTGTGGAGAAGACTGTGGGAGATGAGGTGATCGGCGCCACCATTAATAAGACGGGGACTTTTAGGTTTGAGGCCACCAAGGTCGGTAAGGACACCATGCTCGCCCAGATCATCAAGATGGTGGAGGAGGCCCAGGGCTCCAAGCCCCCCATTGCCCGGTTGGCCGATATCATCGCTAGCTACTTCGTCCCGGCCGTGATCGGAATCGCCATTATCACGTTCATTATCTGGTATTTCTTCGGGCCTGCACCTGCCCTGACCTATGCCATGCTCAACTTCGTTGCCGTGCTCATCATCGCCTGTCCCTGCGCTCTCGGATTGGCCACGCCCACCTCCATCATGGTAGGGACTGGAAAAGGGGCTGAAAATGGGGTCCTTATCCGAGGAGGCGAGGCCCTGGAGACGGCTCATAAACTTACCGCTATCGTAATGGATAAAACGGGGACCCTGACCAAGGGTGAACCCTCAGTGACGGATATTGTGGAGTTCAACGGGTATAAGAGAGAGGATATTCTTCGGTTTGCGGCGTCGGCGGAGAAGGGTTCCGAGCATCCCCTGGGCGAGGCTATTGTCACCAGGGCCAGGGAGGAGAACATCCCCCTCATCAACCCGGAGAATTTCAATGCCATCACGGGACATGGCATTGAGGCGACTATCAATGGAAGACCCTTATTGCTCGGGAATGCGAAACTGATGAAGGAGAGAGAGATACTGCTCGACGGGCTTGGGAAAAAGGCCGAGGAACTATCCAACCAGGGGAAGACCCCCATGTTTGTGGCTATCGATGGAAAACCGGCCGGCATCATCGCGGTGGCTGATACCCTGAAGGAGAATTCTAAAGAAGCCGTGGAAGGGCTTCACAGGATGGGGATTGAGGTTGCCATGCTTACCGGAGATAATCGAAGAACGGCCGAGGCCATCGCACGACAGATCGGCATCGACCGAGTTCTTGCGGAGGTTCTTCCGGAGGTGAAAGCCGATGAGGTGAAGAAGCTCCAGGCCGAGGGCAAGAAGGTCGCCATGGTGGGGGACGGCATCAACGATGCGCCGGCTTTGGCCCAAGCCGATGTGGGCATTGCCATCGGGACGGGCACGGATGTGGCCATGGAGTCAGCGGACATTACCCTGATTAGCGGAGATCTTCGCGGAGTGGTGACGGCCATTGCTTTGAGCAGGGCCACCCTTAGAAACATTAAGCAGAACCTCTTCTGGGC
>CAYFXP010000066.1:0-2463 GCA_964346935.1 uncultured Syntrophobacterales bacterium | reverse complement strand
GGCGGTATTCCTCGGGATATCCTCTCTCTATACGCTTCGATTCCCTTCTTCAATACCCCCCCAGCAGGCGGTTTCCCGGGATAGTGTTGGCCGTGAGAACAGAGTCAATATCTTTTTCTTCTGGCACGGACGTATCTTCCGTTTCATATTATGGAATTAAGTTCCACTATTAAAAATGGGATTCAACCTAACACACGCCTTTCTTATTGTCAAGGATTTTTGACCGGAGTTTCCTGAGAGGCGTCCATTTTTTTGGATAGATGTTTGGGTCACAAATATAAATGGGAAAAGGGATTAAGAATAGGATCGATCCCGAATCCAGAAGGTTGATTAGGAATCCAGGTGATAGGTGCCGATCTATCCGGTGATCCTTCAACTGCTGATCACAAATGAAAAAGCCTTGCTTGATTCTCATACATCAGCGCGTTTAGTTCCCTTGTTTGCTCCCCCGACCGATTGAATCCTTCCATCCGAAATCAGTTATTCCTTATTTAGGATGAGGAGAATAAGCACCGATGGAATGGTCAGGACAATTCCTGGAACCCCCGGAAAGCCTGGGTTGTGGATGGTCCTGGCAAACCTGCACAATTCAACGGTCCAAGGGACATCGCCTTTGACGAACTTGAGTCCTTGTAATACAAGCTATCTTGGGATAGGTACACCCGGGGATCAGGCCATATTCATTTTTTCCCGGGTGTGATATTGACATTCACCTTTCCGAAAAGGATAATGCGATGAAAAAGTGGACACTAGTTACACCCGACTTGAAGGATTGTTGCATTCCACAGGGCGAAGAAATCTCGAAAGGAGGGAGCTACATTGGATCTGTTCAATCTTTCTGGACGCGTTGCCATCGTTACGGGTGGGGCCAGGGGTATTGGGTTCGCTATTGCAAAAGGCCTCGCATCATCCGGGGCCCTCGTTGTGATCGCGGATATCAATTCCGATGGAGCGGAGAAGGCAGCAGCAACGATCCGCTCTGAAGGGCTCCGGACGAAATCGGTTCAAGTGGATGTGACAAAGCGTAGTTCCGTACAGGATATGGTGGCTCAGACCGTGGAAGGTTCCGGTCAGATCGATATCCTGGTCAATTGCGCGGGGATCATATTGAGAAAGCCCATCGAGGAAGTTACCGATGAGGAATGGGATTCCATCTTGGACGTCAATCTTCGAGGCGTATTCCTCTGTTCTCAGATCGCCGGCAGAGAGATGATCAAACGGAAACAGGGCAAGATCATAAACATCTCCTCGAACATAGCTCAGGTGCTTCAGCCCGGCCGGGGTATATACGCCGTGAGCAAGGCAGGTGTATCCCATCTCACAAAGGTGATGGCCCTGGAGTGGGCCCCATATCACATTAATGTCAATGCTATCGCCCCGGCGCCAACAATGACCGATTTGAACAAGAAATTCTTTGATGAGCACCCCGAAGATTACCAAGAAAGGCTGAGGTCCATTCCGATGGGGAGGCTGGGAGACCCCCAAGACTACCTGGGCATGGCCGTATTTCTCGCCTCAAAGGCCTCCGACTTTGTGACCGGGCAAACTCTTTTTGTGGATGGGGGATCGAATCTCATATGAGCAGTAGAAGGGATGCCTCCAAGTCAGCATTCTCGTGGAATGTCATGGTGAATGGGGAGGAAATAAGCGAGAAGAAGAGGCGAATCAGGGACCGCTGCTTGCTGTCCCCATTACTTACTCCCCGCCATAGCCGGGGACTTATTGAACGAATTATCTACCGTAAAACAGGCGGGGTGGGCGGAGCTGATGCCATATTTCGTCGCAGGCATCGCGCTCATCTTTTGAGATACTGATTTCAGTCGCCCTCATGTTCTGTTGTAGCTGTTCTACAGATGTTGCCCCGCATACCACCGCCGTGATTGCGGGATTACTCAACACCCATGCCAGGGAAAATTCCGGCAGGCCCTTTCCATGATCTTCGGCGATTTTTTTTAAGTTTTCAACAGCCGAAAAGTTTACATCATTCCAGTATGGCTGGTTGTAACGGTAGCCCAGATGGGCCAGGCTGAATCGGGCCCCTTCAATGGGTGTTCTGTCCTTATTGTATTTACCGGACAGGAAGCCGGCTGCCATGGGGCTAAACACACATACTCCCACCCCTTCCTCAGCGCACAGTGGAAGCAGCTCATATTCGATGTCTCGAGTAAGCAGGTTGTAGGGGGGCTGGATGCAATCCCAACGGGCCAGATTGAGCTTATCACTGATCCAAAGCGCCTTGCAGAGCTGAAAGGCACGAAAATTGGAACAGCCAAGGTATCGTACCTTTCCTTGCCGGACCAGGTCGTCCATGGCTCGAAGGGTTTCCTCGAGAGGAGTGCTGTAATCCGGCATATGAGCATAATAGAGGTCGATATAGTCGGTCCGCAGTCGACGAAGACTCCCTTCCGCCGCTTGCATGATGTGCTTGCGGGAAAGCCCCATGTCGTTGTGACCAACTCCTTC
>CAYFXP010000065.1:0-5647 GCA_964346935.1 uncultured Syntrophobacterales bacterium | reverse complement strand
CGGCCTTGACCTTCTCCTTAACCTCAGCCTCAGCCTTAGCCTTCCACCTTTCCCCTTTCAGGTTGCACCACGGCAGCACCATTATGAGGACCTCCCAAATAGCCTCAGGGGCCATCCCTTCCGTACATCAATGGCTTGTTCCGGACAGAACTCGGAACAACAGAAGCACCGGATGCATTTGGAATAGTCGACATCGATTCTCTCATTCACCTTGGCCAGGGCCCCAGGCGGGCACCCCTTTACGCATACTTCGCAGAGCTTGCACAGATCCCTCCTGACATAGGGTTTCGCCGTCAGCCAGTTTCGCAACAACCATCTCAATGGCCCCGGAAGACCCCATTGGGGCTCCATGCTCCTTGGAAGGCTAAAGCCCCTCACCCGCACCTCGTCGAGTTCCTCGCCCACGACCTCGATATCCTTGGGTTGGCTCACCCCCAACCCCAACCCGGATCCGATTCGGTTGGTCAGGACGTCTCGCGGAGAGAGGCCCATGGCCTGGCAGATAGTCGAATCGACGGCAATCCCGTCCGTGCCCGCGATGATCAACCCGATCTTTCGAAGATTCCCAGCACTGGGCCCCTCCCCTTCCATACCCACCACGGCGTCGACCACATTCAACCCTGGCCTGATGAGCCCGTAAAGCTCCACGAGCATGTGGGCGAAATAGTGCCGGTTAACCCCTGCCCTCAAATGCCACTGGATTTTCCTCGTCCCCGGAACACACCCGAATACGTTCTTCACCGATAAGGTCATGGTGGTCATACCATGGGTTTTTAGCTTGGGCAGATTGATCAGAAGATCCGAGTCCATAACGACCCTGGCCACCTCCGCCTTCGTGAAGATCCCTTGTTGGGCCCCTCGTACCTCCACGGCATCCGCAAAGTCCACCAACCTGCATTTCATCTCCCGAGCGACATCGTGAATTCCAGCTTTTGATGCCACCTTCACGAGACTCCCTACTGCGGGACTATCTCCCACCATGGGGATACCGCCGGCATCCCCCACCAGTTGAATGATGGCCTTCACCACGGCGGGATGAGTGGTCACGGCCTTCTCCGGAACCTTCGCCACGAGGAGGTTGGGCTTGAGGAGAACCCTATCTCCGCGCTTGATGAAGACATTCATCCCTCCCAGGAGCTCGACGGCCCCCCTCACCGCCGCCAGCACTGATTGATCCGAATAATCCGGACATCTTACGATGGAAACCTTGGCTTTAGCCATCCCGTTTTCCTTCATTCCAATTTGATGGATCCGTCCCTGAAAACGGGTACCAACAAGGAAATATTGGTTTGAACGCAGAAGTTCAGGTCCTCCTCAAATCCCAATTGTATCAAAGTGCGGCCGTGCTCAGATATCCTTGCCATCCCGAGAAAGTCGCCATCGAACGACCTGTAAAGGATGGATGCAGCCCGGGCACCATCGGTTAAGTCAACTCCTCGTTTCTCCAAGAGATCGATCATCATTCCCGCACATACCACATCTTCCAGGGAAAATTTGCCCCTCTTCCCCGCCGCCACCATCACTGGATCGGCTTTTAAGGTCATACATCGTTGGGCGACGGCGTGGACGTTGGTGAAGGCACCCACGAGGACGTGTTGGCTAGCTGCTACCATGTGGAAGGCCTTGGTGCCATCTGTTGTCGTCAAGATGATCCTTTTCCCTGAAACGACATCCCGCGTATACTCTCGCGGGGAATTACTCAGATCGAACCCCTTCACCTTCCGCCCTCGCCGTTCTCCCCCGATCAACGTGTCCTCCCTGGGGAATTTTTTCGCCAGATGGAAGGTCCCATTCACGGTCACAACGGGGATCACCTCGGCACATCCATTGGATAGGGCTTCAACGATGGTAGTCGATGCCCTCAACGCATCGATGACCACGAAGGCCTTTCCCGCGGCCTCTTTGGCCGACACATGCTGAGGAATAAACTGTATGTCCACCTGCATACCATTCCTCTCCAAGGGAATGGGAACAATATACCCCATTCAACAGGGCTTGCAAAGGCCGCTGAAGTTACCTATGAGGAGGGGGATCTGTCAAGGTAAGTCAAAGATCAAAATCCACTGCCTGGTCTATGGATCAAAACTGGAAAGGCGAGCTCTGAGCGAATTACGGTTCTGCGGTGTTGCAGCGCTGCAGTACTGCAGTCGGAAAGGAGGAAAGGGTTAGAGGTTAGATGTTGGAGGCAAAATGTCAAATGTCATGGGGCTGTTGCCCATATCCCTGGAGCGAACATTAAAGAATTTTTGGGCACACATCTTGGTGAAGCGAAACGGCCACAATCCCGCATTTGAGCTAGCATGGCGAGTTTTTCCGGGATGTCTCAAAAGCAAGACGAAATACAATCCCGAGTAAATGAAAAGCAGGGAACTGCTGAAACCAGTGCCCATCAACCCGTTTCATCGTCAAAAACCTGCAATGGGCTGATGGGAGACGAGAAAATCACCCGTTTCCGCATCGAGGTTCAGGAGGACGTGTTTGAGCCAATTCTCGTCATCGCGTTCGGGAAAATCCTCTCGGTAAAAGGCCCCACGGCTCTCCTCCCTCTCCAGGCTTGCCCTCATGATGGCCATCGATATCAACAAGCTGCCCTTGATCTCATTCAGCTCGAGAGACGTCCCCTCTCGTCCGAGCTCTGCTAATTTTCCATCAATGCCGGAAGCCCTAGATAATCCCTGCCGGAGGCGTTTTGCGCTCCGTATGGGACCGGCATGAGTCCAGGTCAGGTCTTGAACCCCACGGAGGAGCAGCCTCGCTTTCCCTGTCTTGTCCTTCAATGGCAGCCTACGGGCAAGCTCCTCCCCCTTCGATCTCTCCCGGCAACCCCCCGTGGCATGACGAGCCGCCGATTCGCCGGCTATGTCGCCGAAGACGATGCACTCCGTCAGCGCATTGCCGCCCACCCGATTGGCGCCGTGAACGCCCGAGGTCACCTCGCCGGCAGCGAACAGCCCGGGGATCGCCGTCCGGGCGTGCTCATCAATCTCTACACCGCCCATGAAGAAGTGAACGATCGGGGCTATGGAAAAGGGCCTTTTCTTGAACTCGGGGTTTATCCTTTCGAGCCGACTCAGAGCGAGTTTTTCCCATTCCTTTCCTGGAACCCGTGTGTAGTCCAGATAGACCTCTCCCCTCTCCATTTCCCTGCTGAGCACCAACGTGAATTGATCCCTATACCCGATGATGGATTCGTTCAAATCGAACTGAAGCCCGTGTTTCTTGATGAGATCTTCTCCCTGGGAGTCAATCGCCTTAGCCTCTTTTGGAAATGGTGGATATATGATCATAGGGGGCAATTGGGGTTCGGCCAACCCGATGGGGTAACACTGAATGAACTCCATATCCCGCAAGGAAAGCCCAGCGCCTAATGCAAGCCAATAGCCATCCCCCATAATCCTCCTATGGTTATCGTGGCGCCTGTAGATACCGCCGCCCCCTCCCGTGGCCAGGACAACCGATTTTGCATCGATAACAACCTGACCCTCTTCCTTTGAAACCCCGGTGGCTCCAGCGGCCCGCCCCTTATCGACCAACAATTCGGTGACGGAAAACCAGCGAAGCGGTGTTATCCGCTCGTCCTCGATTTGCTTCAGGAGTGCGTCCATGAGGATGAGGCCTGGAAGCCTCCTCGAAGTACGTACATCGATACGCCAATGAGTTCTCCCGCTTTGCTCCAGCGGCACCCCCATCTCCTTCAATGCGCGTATCATGGCCTCGGCTCTCTGGGCTATTATTCGGATCAGCTTAACATCGTTGACCTGTTTCCCCGACTCCATGACAAGCTTTACATATTCATCAGGGGGAAAATCCTCCGAGGGAACGAGCCAACCCCCTCCGGCAAGGGCTGAATTGCCGCTCTTCATGGAAACCTTACTGGCAATCACCACCTTGCATCCCATCCGGGCGGCTTTCAAGGCTGCCATAACCCCAGCAACCCCACTGCCGATCACCAGTACATCGGCCTTGGTCTCTTTCAATACCGTCCCTCCCGTTTATCAACGAACGTCCGAGGGGAAAGGGGGGAAATCGTCGATCTTATGAAAACCTCATTCCGGCAGCAACTGATGAACCGCTGGAGGAGAGGGCTATGCGGTGAGCCATGGCTTCAAGGAGATGAGAAGCCTCGATGATCTACTTACCAATCATGGACCATACGACCTTGTACCATATGGCGTCTGATCCTCTCCCCTTAGCCTTCCTCTCTATCTCCTCGCCGTGTTCCCGGGCGAGGTGCAGATCGATCTCTCAGCCGGGATTTTGGAAGACCTCCTCCCTAAATTTGGCGAGAACATCGCTCAGAAGTTGCTGCTTTTCCTCAGGCCTTAGCTTCTCGATCTGCTTTTTGATCTTTTCAATGGACACGTTCTCCCTCTCCTTTGCCCATATTCAGGGGTCTTGATCGTTTCAACAATTATATCAAAAAAAACGGGGGCAATTGTATGGCCCTCGTACCTAATCGAAAGGCCCCACCTCTCAATGGATGGGGCCCTTTTCTCTACCATTTGGCTGAAATTGAAATAGCCCTCTAGGCCTCACCGTAAAGCCATATCCGATCGAAATCCGCGTCTCCCTTCTCCCGATCGAAGACACAGATACGGTTTCCCCTCCTCCCATCATCCCCCTCGAAGTCCTGGAAGCCCTTTGCGGCGAGCAGTGCCTTATCCGCTTCTTTGACGATCTGATCGAGGTCCTCCGGACGAAGCATTCCATATTGATCGATCACCTCCGCCGGAAGAAGGGTCACACCGAAACTCATCGTTAAGTTCCCCTCGGGCTGAACTTCTTGATTCGGAAAATAGTGCCCCTCCACCGTCTTCCTTACTCGCTCAGTAAATTGGCAGGCCTGGTTGATATTCGAAATCTTGGATAAATAGAAGATAAATTCCTCGCCTCCATACCGACCTACCAAGTCCTCGTCACGAACGCTGTCCTTCAGGATCATCCCCAGCTCCCTGAGGAGTTTATTACCCTCGATATGAGAGTTCCGGTCATTGAAATTCTTAAAATAGTCGATATCCGACATAACGATGGCCAGGGAGAATCCCCTCTCATCCCTTCTCTTTCTATGAGTGCCAATCCTGTGCATCAACTTCTCGAAAAAGGGGTCCCTATTCAGTAATCCCGTGAGCGCATCATACTGGACCAAATTGAGCTTGTCCATCACCGAGGAGATGTGAATCGACAATTCCCTGAGGGTGGATCGATCTCGCTCCGTAAAACCGGATTTATCAATACCACCCCCTGGATCGCTTTTGTTCAACACCTCGATGACACCGGTAATTTTCCCGTCATGTCTCAAGGGAAGACAGAGGGCATTCTCTATGGGAAAGCCAGCCTTCTCCTTGAACCAATCCGGCAACCGCTTGTCGTATCGAACTTCCTTCGCGTTGACTTCTTCCCCCGTCTCCGCCACGATGCCCGCAAAACCCTCGCCCATTGGAAAGGTGAACTCATTGATTTCCGAATGGGAAAGGAGCCGATTATTCCAAATGAGGGATTTGACAAACTCAGCTCCCTGGTCTTCCTTTTCAATAATATAAAGGCTAACGGCCCGGGCCATGAGGATGCCCGCTATCTCTATCACCCTTTCCAATAGGGTGTTGAGGTCCGTCGATACATCGAGCTTTATCTTAATTTCCGCCAACCT